>CALUVI010000009.1 GCA_944324185.1 Candidatus Gastranaerophilales bacterium
AAACAGCGTCCGATAATTGAGGCTAACAAAGAATTTGAGAAAAAGAAGCGGAAATTTTTGCAGGAAGTTAAGATGTCGAAAGAGAAACCTACGAAAAAGCAGCTTTATTATTATGACAGGCTTTGCAAAAAATATTCCGTAGAGAAAAAAGACGTAAATGAATTATCAAAACTGGATTTAAGAGACGAGATAGAGAAGATTTTAAATGAACATTCAGAAGATTACAAAAATATTAACTGACGCGGGAATTGAAGAAAACGAGGCGAAAATTGAAGTCAGAATGCTTTTTGAGCATTTTTGCAACTATACGGAAAAAGATTTTATTTTAGGTAAGCCCTTAAGAGATGAGCTTGTCGAACTTGTGGAGGAAAAAGCCAGAGAGCGCGCAATAACGAGAGTTCCGATACAATATCTTTTAGGCAAAGCTTACTTTATGGGAGAGTATTTTAAGGTTACGCCCGATGTTTTGATTCCGCGCGATGAGACAGAGATTCTTGTGAGAAGAGCTATAGAAATAATACGCGGCAATTGGCTGACACCTCACCCTGACCCTCTCCTCAAGGAGAGGGAATACAAAGTTCTTGATATCGGAACCGGCTCCGGCTGCATTGCCTGTACAATTGCAAAACAAACAAGCGCAACAGTTTTAGGGGTTGATATATCTTTGGACGCTTTGAGGATAGCTCTTGATAACGTCACGCAGCTCGGTATAAACAACCGCGCGGTGTTTAGAAAATCAGATTTATTCAGCAGAGTCAGAGAAGAAGAGAAATTTGACATAATAATTTCCAATCCGCCGTATATTCCTTATCACATAGAACTTTCGCCCGAGGTTATGCAGGAACCTGAAATTGCTCTCAGGGCACATGAAAACGGTTTGGAGTTTTACAGAAGAATAGTTGAGCGGGCTCCTGAATTTTTAAAGCCGGAAGGTTGGCTAATGTTTGAACTCGGACTTGGAGAAGCTCAAGCTGTAAAAGAATTTATGCAGAAAGATTTTACTGATATTATAACAGAGAAAGACCTTGCGGGAATTGACAGGGTAATTTACGGAAAGCTTTCTGTTTTATCAAAAAAAGCGGGTATATAACCCGCTTTTTTATTATAAAAATTGAACTAAACAGTGTGTTTTCCGGCTTTAGCCATAGCGCAGGCAACAGCAAGAGCAATTTCGGAATCGTCTTCTGCCGCCGCAGCTCTTCTTGCAGGTTTTGCTTCCGGCGGAAGTTCTTCCGGCCAGATTTTATTTACAAACTGCAAAACTTTTCCGTTAAAATCCATTGCCCATATCATAACTGTCAGGAATACAAAAACAGTTCCCATACCTATAACCATTACAAATAAGGCATCTTTCCATAAAGACATGTCCATAAATTTTCTCCTTCTTTTTTTATATATACTGATTTTATTAATAAAAAAGAAGGTATTCTAAGGTGCTCTGATTGCCGGATTTTGCTTCAAACGGGTTGTGAGATTATAAAGATCATATTGTTTGCCTTTCAGACAATTACAATTATTATTTTCGTCAAAAATATTGTTTGAAATTGTTCCGTAATTTTCACTGTTAGAAACAGTTTGTTCATTTTTTATATTAGCGGCGGCTATCTCCGTATCTTTTACCGGATTAGATGTTAATACGGTTTTTGTGCCGTTTGTTTGAATATAATTTTGAGGTATAAAAGTCCGGCAGGTTACATTCTGATTGTAAGCTCCCTGTAGAATTATAAAACTTATAAATATAAATAATATTCTTAAAAATATATTCACAATTTGTATTTTACTACAAAAATTTTTAAAATTTCTATACCCCTCAATAGTCCGTTATTACTAAACCTCTGACGCTTGAAAAAATTAATGTTAATAGTACAATTAAAATAAGGGTATTATAAGTAGAGAAAGGTCGGGGAATGCTTAAATTAAACATTAGAAACACTGACTCTCAAATTATCGGAGAGGCTGACGGGTTAAACCTGAAAGAGGAATTTGAAAATTACAAAGACAAAATTTCCGACATTATCAAGAGTTTAAACCAGAGGAAAGATAAACCGGGACAGTGGCTTCAATGGATGAATTTAGGCTACAATGAAGAAACTGTCTGGTATGTTAAAGAATTTGCTTCAATGGTGGAGGGCAGGTTTGATAACATTCTGGTTCTCGGAATCGGCGGCTCGGCTCTCGGCGGACTTGCCGTAACAGAGGCTCTTTTGAAACCTTACTGGAACCTTCTTTCGCCGGAGCAGAGAAAAGGACTCCCGAGGATTTTCTTTCTTGACAATATCGACCCTGATTCGATGAACGGACTTTTGGATATTCTTGACCTTAAGAAAACCCTTGTAAATGTTATAACAAAATCCGGCTCTACGGCTGAGACTATGTCCCAGTATATGATAATTAAAGACCGTCTGGAGCGAGAACTCGGCGACAATTACAGACGTAATATTGTTGCAACTACAGATAAAAAAGTCGGTGTTTTAAGACAGCTTGCCGATCAGGAGGGATACAAAACTTTTGTTGTTCCGGATGATGTCGGCGGAAGATTTTCGGTATTTTCTGCAGTAGGGCTTGTTCCGTTTGCGCTTGTCGGGCTTGATATTGACCGGATTATGAACGGAATCAAGGACATGGACCTGGCTCTTAAAAACACTGATATTCACCAGAATATTGCGGCTCAAGGGGCTCTGGTACAATATCTTCTTGATACCAAAAAAGGTAAAAATCTTTCGGTTATGATGCCGTATTCAAGCAGGCTCAAATATGTTTCCGATTGGTTTGTGCAATTGTGGGCAGAGTCTTTGGGCAAAGAATACAATAATAACGGCGAAAAGGTTAATATAGGTCCTACTCCTATTAAGGCTCTCGGAGCAACAGACCAGCACTCGCAAATCCAGCTTTATAACGAAGGACCTAATAACAAAGTTATTACATTTATCCGTGTTGAAAACTTTGATACAACGCTTGAGATTCCTAAAATTTTTGATTATACAGGTATAGGGTATCTGGGCGGTAAAACAATTAATGATTTGATTAATGCGGAAGCGGATTCTACAAGAGTTGCGCTTGCCGATTATTCACGTCCTACAATGACAATTTCTCTAGAAAGAATTGATGAATATAATATAGCCCAGCTTCTTTATATGCTGGAGGTTCAGACAGCTATAGCCGGAGAATTGTATAACATTGATACATTCAGCCAGCCGGGAGTTGAGCAGGCAAAGAATTATACATACGCGCTTATGGGAAGAGCGGGTTATGAAGAGTCTGCGCATACTCTTCAGGAAAAAATGGCAACTGTTTAGGAGAAGAGGGTGAATAATTTAGTTCCTGTATTAAGGTGCCTGAATAATTTCAGAATGCATTCAAATTCTTATAAATACCTGTCCTGCGCGGCTCTAATGTTTCTAATCTGGCAGGTAACTTTTAATATTCTTGTAAAAGTTCTGGGCGGAGATATTGTAAACAATAATATTTTGATAACTTTTGCTTTTATTGTATTTATTACGGGAGCAATTATTCTTTTTAAAGGATTATGGGACTTTTATCAGGTGGTAATTTTAAACAAATTTTCATCGGAAAACATAAATAAACCTGTTCTGCTTTATGACAGTTTTTTTATTTTATACATTCTAACCTGTGCTATTCTTTCGTTAATTAGTGAGTAGGATATGTTGGTTATGGCATTAATCTCCGGAATGATAAAATTAAAGAAATGCTCTCCGGCGGATATAAGCCTCTTTTTCTGCTGCTGGCGGTTTTGCGGAAATTGTGGTAAACTTGTTTGTACCACACTGTAGGTCGGGTATAATATGGAAAATAAATATCTTCAAATATTAATAAAAATTTCAGATCTTCTGGAAAAACAGATAGACGCAAACGAACTTGCCGAAGGAGTTAAACAGTTTTTGCAGGAAATTGTTGCGGTTAAAAACCTGTATATCTATGTTTTTGACAATATTACAAACACAATAAGAAATGCAGCGGAAGGCTGGAGCGTTATTCCGGATGATTCAGGAGTTTACAAGGCATTTAGTGATATTAAAAATGAAGATTTTATTATTAATTCCAGAGCTTACAAAATGCCCGCACACATCGGGGATATAACTTTCAAGCTGGAATCTCTTTTTATTCCGACTGCAAAAGACGGGCAGGATTTCGGGTTGATTGAAATCGATTTTGAAGATAATACTCCGGTTAATACGGAATTTTTATTTTTGATGAAAATTCTATCTGCCCAGATTTCTCTTAAGCTTCAGAATATTGTACTGAATGAGCAGTCAAAGATTAACGTCGATTTTCACGATTCAATGAAAAATATTGCAAAGATAATTGAAACCCAGTACGAGCTTAATTATATTGTTCCGCTTATCGGTGAAATGCTTGACCGGTTTATTTCAGACCATTTGATTTATGTTTTTCTAAAACAGGAAGGCGAATTCAAGCTTGTTTGGCCAAAAGCGTGCAAGGATGAGAGGATTTATGAAGTTTTAAAGGAATTAACTCCTGAAACTGAATATATTCTGACAAACAATGACAAAATCGGTGCGTTTCCTCTGATTTCCGAAGGTGAAATTACCGGATGTATTGTTGCAAGAAGCACGCTGGACAAACTTTCAAAGCGTGATATCAGCTATCTGGAACAGCTTACAAGGCAATCGGCAATCACGATAAGCAGAGCAAATGCGTATTCAAAAGTTCTGCAGTACGCAACTTTAGATGCGCTTACAAACCTCAATAACAGACGCCAGTTTGAGACAAGACTTAAACAGGAAATTGCAATCACAAAACGTCAAAATAACCCGCTTTGCGCAATGATGATAGATATTGACTTCTTCAAAAAAGTTAATGACACCTACGGACACGCAAGCGGGGATGAAGTTTTGAAAACTGTCGCATCTGTTATTAAAGCTCAGCTTCGTGAATCCGACATTCCTGCAAGATACGGCGGGGAAGAGTTTGCGGTACTTCTTCCTTACACACATATTGACGAGGCAAAAATCGTGGGCGAGCGTTTAAGAAAAGCCGTGGAAGAAACAACAGTTTCTCTTGACAATTTAAATATAAATGTCACAATAAGCATGGGTCTGGCGGAATTCAGGCAGGATGAAAGCGGCGAAGAATTGTTTGCGCAGGCAGACAAAGCGCTTTACAAAGCAAAAGAAAGCGGCAGAAACAGGGTTGTTTGTGCCGGGTAGATTTTGAAAGTTTGTGTCGGCTTGGTAAAGCCGACCTACATTGTCAAATGTTTTACTGCGTTTTTTTATGAGAGAAGGCTGATAATAAGTAGTGTGGAACTTGTTCCACAAGTATAACCTTTTTTATATAATTTAAATTTTGTGGAGCAAGCTCCACACTACTGGCAGTTCTATAATATGTGTAGTAAAATAAATGAGTACCAATGTCACCCGATAATTTAGGTAAAAAAATGGAAGATAAGTTCATAAAAAAATGTAAAACAATAGATGATACAAAAGCTTTAGCGTACAAGTTTGCGAATCTTGTAAAAGATGAGGGTTGTTTTGTGAATCTGTTCGGAGAAATCGGAGCGGGTAAGACTGCATTTGTAAAACTTGCGGCTGAGGCATTAGGAATAAAAGAAAAAGTCACAAGCCCGAGTTTTGTAATATTGAATGAATACCACAGCGCTTCAATTCCTGTATATCACTTTGATTTATACCGGCTGGAAAATGTCGGAATTAAGACCATTGCTGATGAATTAAGAGAATACAGCGAGGGTAAGAAGATTACATTCGTAGAGTGGGCGGAATTTTCTCAGGGCGAACTTCCGTTTGACAGGATTGAAATGAATGTAAAATATGATGACAGCGATGACAGCAGAATTTATGAGTTCAAAGCTGTCGGAGAAAAATATAAAAAGGTAATAGAAGGACTAGAGAATTGAAAATATTAGGATTTGACACCTGTCTTGATAAAACATATATAACGTTAAGCGAAGATGGTAATGTTCTCGGTAGCAAAACAATTCTATCCGACGGAGAGAATTATCATTCTGCTTATTTAATCTCGACAATAAGAGCGGTTTTGAAAGATGCCGGCTTAACCCCGCGTGATGTGGAATTAATCGCAACCGATATCGGACCGGGGAGTTTTACCGGAATAAGGGCTTGTACGACTGTTGCAAGAGTTTTTGCGCAGCAGCTTGATATAAAAACCGTCGGGGTAAGCTCTCTTGAAATTCTTTCAAAAATCCGTGGAAGAGATGATATGGTTGTTCTTGATGCAAGAAAAAACAAAGCTTACGTTTATGACGGCAAAATTTTAGGCGCTATTGAACTTGAAGAAGTAGACAGAATGGTTAAGGGAAGGAATGTTGTTACCGATAACAGCCTTCTTGAACGGGTTAGCGCCAATGCTGAATCAGCAGTTTCTTATGAAGCAGGTGATTATCCTTTAGGTGAAATATTATCAAAACTGGCTCAGGAAAAAGAGCCGGCAGACTGGCGGAAGCTAAAACCGCTGTATATCCAGCCGCCGCCGGTGTTTAAGAAACAGTAATCAGTGGTAAATGTATGATTGCAAGTGATCAAGTGACCAGGTGACCAAGTGATCGAGAAAAGTTATTGGTGACTCGGTGATTAAGAAATATAGGTCGGGCTTTAGTCAGTAGTGTGGAGCTTGCTCCACAAAATTTGTATAAGAAATGTAGGTGTAAAAATGTGGGTCAGGTTTTACATGACAAAAAAATTTTAGAGATTCTTCGGGCTGACGCCCTCTGAATGACGGCAGGGGTAAATGTATTTGGGTTGTCAGTAGGTGTAGGGTGGGAAAAGCGTGAGCGTTCCCACCGGAATGAAAAAGTAAATAGGTCGGATTTTAGCCCGACAATAACTAAATAAAAATGGATTGCCACGGCGCTCACGCGCCTCGCAATAACAGCAGGGGTAAATGTATTTGGGTTGTCAGGTGAGACTACAAGCTTGGCGTCATTGCGAGGGAACAACCAAAGCAGCCCGAAGCAATCCAGAACGAGGGTTAACCCCTCACCCGCATCCGTAACTTTCGCCTTGCGGCTCAAGAACGGCTGCTCCCTCTCCCACAAAGGGCTAGGGGAAAGAAATATAGGTCGGGCTTTAGCCCGACAGAAACAGCAAAAAACAATCAGGAGTATAAAATGGATAAATTAAATTTTTTAACAGCGGGAGTTCCTTTAAGAGCCGGTAATAAAGGCTATGAGGAAGGGTTTAAAATCCTTGACAGCATGAACCTTGACGGGCTTGAACTTGAATTTGTAAGAGGGGTTAGAATAAGTGATAAAAGCCGTGAAGTTGTAGGCGCAACTGATAAGGTGATTACAGCGCATGCTCCTTTTTATGTAAATCTTAATGCAAGAGAAGAGGATAAGCTGGAAGCAAGCGTTCAGAGGATTATAGAAACTGCAGAGACTGCAAATTCTCTGGGCGGATTCAGCATAACTTTCCATGCCGGATTTTATCTGGGGCAAGATGCGGAACTCGTTTATAACAATATAAAATCAAAGATAAAAATTATAACAGATACTCTTGATAAAGCCGGAAACAGAATCTGGATAAGACCGGAAACAACCGGTAAAGCTACCCAGTGGGGTGATTTAGAGGAAATTATAAGACTTTCAAAAGAGTTTGAAACAGTTCTTCCGTGCGTGGATTTTTCGCATCTCCATGCCAGATACAACGGAATTTCAAACACTTATGACGAATTTTGCGCAATTTTTGAAAAGATTGGAAAAGAATTAGGTCAAATTGCTCTGGATAATTTTCACGCACATATTGCGGGGATAGAGTACGGAGCTAAGGGCGAGAAAAAACACTTAAACCTTGAAGAATCGGATTTTAATTACAAAGATTTGCTTAAAGCGTTTAAGAAATTTGATGTAAAAGGGGCGGTTGTTTGCGAAAGCCCGAATATTGAAGATGATGCAAAACTCTTAAAAGATTATTACATCGGTTTATAATTGATTATTAAGCACTCAAACGGGTGCGGCGCCGAGCGCCGCACCCGTATTTTTCGGGGTAAATCCTGCTCTCTCTGTATATTTCTGAGTCTTACAGGAAGGATTTATGCAGTTACTTCTTCTTTAAAATAATCTACAACTGTATCCATCACATTATCAAAGAAAAAATCCAGTTCTTGTGATAACGACATTTCAAAACTATTCATCGACTGTGCCTCCATCTTATTGAATCTTGATAACATTTCATTTTCGATACGCATATACTGTTAATCCTTTCCTAAATAATTCTCTGGGTGTTTAACTTACATTTTTGTTATCGGCATTTTTTTTGAAAACTTTAGGATTTTTGAAAGATTTGTTACAATTATTTACATTTATCCTGCCAATCTCTTTTTAATGCCCGCCTGAATAAAGTCAACCGCTTGTAAATAATCTTATTTTGTATTAAAATTACCGTGTTAAATGAGTTTTTTAAGGGGTGTATTAAATGAAATTTGTTGCAAATAAAGATGATTTACTAAACGGTATAAGAATTGTGGAAAGAGCAACGGTAGTTAAGGGCTTACAGCCTGTTCTTGCCAATGTTTTGATAGAAACCGCGGGTACCAATCAGATTAAGCTGACTGCAACAGATTTTGACCTTTCTATTATCACTCTTATTAATGCGAATGTTGAAATCGAAGGCAGATTTACACTTCCGGCTAAAAAACTCGGTGAAATCTTATCAAGACTCAATGACGAGCTTATTAATCTTGAAGTTAACGGCTCTACTGCAACTATTACCTGCAAAAATTCCAAGTTCGATATTATCGGTATTTCTGCAAACGAATTTCCGCAGGTAGAAGAAAATATTGCAGAAACCGACTGTATGGAAATTGAGACAAGACCTTTCACAAAGGCAATCAGAGAGGTTGTATCCGCTGCAGCAGGGTATGAAACAAATAACCTTCTCTCAGGCGTTGTATGCGAAGTTAATAAAAATGTTCTTGAGATGGCTGCAACAGACGGAAACAGACTCGCAAGAGTCAGAGAAGTGGTTAAAAACAACTCTTCTGACAGCGAAAATCCTTTTGAAATGCTTATTTCTTCAAAAGTTTTGTCTGAACTATCTAAAATCTCTTTAATTACTGATTCTGACACAATCAAAATCTGCAAGGAAATGAAAAAGATTGTGATTACAATTGATAAGACAAAAATTGTAACACGCCTAATGCACGGTCAATTCCCTAAATACAACCAGCTTATACCTCAGACCTTTCCGAAGGAAGCCGTTGTTGATAAGAACAGCCTGATTTCCGCTCTGGAAAGAGTTGCGGTTATGGTTAACGAAAAGAACAGTATTGTAAAATTTGAATTTGCGGACAATACCCTGAAACTTTCCGGAGATTCGCCAGATGCAGGTAATTCTCAGGATGAAATTGATATTAAGTATATGAGTGAGCCGCTTGCAATCGCTTTCAACTACAAATTTATACTTGAATTTTTGAAAATCGTTGAATCGGAAGAGATTAAAATCAAGCTTAACTCTTCGCTTTCCGCAACTGTATTTGCGCCGGTTTCGGACGAAGATTACCTCTATCTTGTAATGCCTGTCCAGCTTAGAGGCTAAGTTCATATTTCTTTACGAAAAGTCAATTTTTTCTTTCCAATTGTTTTTATATATATAAGGAAATATGGGAATTGGGAGAAATAATTATGGCAGTCGGAGCAAGAGACTACATTGATAAACTTTTAGTAAAAAAATACGCAGATGAAAAAGTTGACAACCATGAGGCAATGGAGTCAATGGTTAACCCCGAAAAAATGCTTGAGGCAATGAATGATGTCGCAACGATTCAGCGGAACATGTTTATGCTCTCGCAAAAGCTTTCTTCTGTATGCTATGCAATAAATGCCAAGGCAGCAAGATATCAGAAAAAAGAAGCAAACGGGGGTTAAATATTTTTATCCACAACAACTTTATGCAGCCCTTTAGGATGGTCAACATTCCTCTTTAGTCTGAGTGCAACAGCAAGTGCAAGCTGCTGGCAGAGAACGACATTTGCAAACATCTGCTGAATCTCATTTTCGCATTCTACGGAAATATTGTAATCAAAGTTCTTAACTTCACCGGAAGGACCGATTATTATAAGTTTCGGATTGTAGTCCTGTTTTATTTTTTCTAAATTTGCAACCGAACGTTTTGAAATATTGTCTATTGCAATATAGACAAGCGCGCCTTTGTTGTTGAAAACCGCAACATGTCCGTGCATAAATTCACCCAAAATTGCCGCGCTGATGTTTTTGTATGAAGTCTCTTTAATCTTTAAAGCTGCTTCTTTTGCAAGCGAATAAGAAATCCCGTCTGCGGTAATCACGATTAGATTCTCTTTTGATAAGATTTTTGCGAGTTTTTCTATTTCATCTCTCTTTGAAAGAGCTTTTTCCACGACAACCGGCAGATGGAAAAGTGATTTTTTATAAACCCGAGAGGCTTCGCTTCCGTGGATTTTTTCAATAAGTTTGAGTGAAATCAAAAGCAGACAGAGCATTTGAGAGGTAAAAGACTTGGTTGCGGCAATACCCTGTTCAACTCCGGCGTAGCAGGCAACTTTGTAATCACATATATTCCAGATAGCGGAATCTTCATTATTTGTAATACAGAGAGTCGATACGTTGCTGAGTTTTTTTACTTTTTCAGCGGATTTAACCGTGTCGCTTGTTTCTCCGGACTGGGTTATGAAAATATAAAGCGTGTTGTCATCGTGCGGAATAACGTTTTTCAACAGAAATTCGCTTGAATATATTGCTCTGGATTCGATTTTTGAGAATTTTTCCAGCAAGTCAACCGCAAAGCGCGCGCAATGGTAAGATGAGCCGCTTGCAACAAGTACAATTTTTCTGATGTTATCAGGAAGCTCAATCTTAATCTCGCCGGTCTCAGGGTTGATGTATTTCATCAAAATATAAGGAATAATTCCCGTCTGCTCGGCAATCTCGGATTCCATTCTGGTTTTTACATTCTTTTTAGAAAACATGTTTTTCATCTATATATTCATTTTAACATGTTTTTTCAGTTTTTATAAGAATCTTCAAGCTTAGCCTTAATCATTTTCATTTCTTCCCGTGTAAGAAGAGATGAGAATCTCATAAGTTCATACATTGCATCATCGTATGAATACTGCCGTCTTTCAACTTTTTGAATCCATTCTCTTACTTCCCGTGTAATCATTTTTCTGCCCCGCAATACTATGCAAGATATTTTTGCAGCGTTTCTTTATCAAACACTTCTATGCTGTCTTTTGAGTGGATAAATATCAGACAGGTAATAAGGGATTTAAAAGACTGAAAATCTTCAAAAGCAAGCTTCTGCCTCAAATCCGTCATATTATTTGCCATAAATTCAGTAATAATTGTTTTGTCGTTATAAAACAATTCAGAAAGGAATTCAAACGCGTCTCTTGTCTTGACTCCTTCAAGATAAATCACATCCGGCGACTGAAATTCAACGTATTTAAGCGCTTTATCCATATTAAACCCGATGTTTTCGTTTAATTCGCACTGGTTAACCCCTTTAAGTTCATACTTGGCAATAGATTCTATTGTCATGATGTTTTTATGGGATTCTGCCATTTCCATCAGGAGCGAATAAATAATATGGGTTTTCCCGCTCAGAGGAGAGCCGCATACCAGTATAATTCCCGGATGATTCAGCGCGTGAAGAATTATGCTTCTCTGTTTTTCATCTGTAATAATCTTATCAAGAGTTTTAGGCGGTTTGTAAATTTTGAGTGAAATTCTCTCTCCCATAATTGTCGGGAAAGATGAAACAGAGGCTATAAGCATTGTATTTTCGACTTTAAAACAAAGTTTTCCGAGCTGCGGAATCTCACATACGGCAGCGTCCAGATTGGAAAGTGTTTTTAATTTTGATACAAAAGCAGAATTTAAAATAGCAGGAATTGTACCTTTATCTGACGGTTCTCCGTTTTTCTTGAATACAACTTTCAAACCTTCTTCAACCTGTTCAAAATTCAGTTCGTGAATATCTTCAATAATTGCCTGCTTAAGAATTGCCCTTATAACGTGCTGAATATGCTCTTCTCCGGCTTCTTCTTTATGAAGCTCTTCTGTCCAGTCGAATTCTTCATCCTCTTCTGAAGTGAGAGTAATACTATCTACCGTATCAGCGACTTTATAATACTCGTCAATCTTTTTAACTATACTGTGTTCTGACGCTATAACCGGCTCAATAGAGCATTCCGCCGTCTCAATAACCTTATCTATTGCAAACAAATCCAGAGGGTCTGCCATTGCAACAGTCAGAACGTCTTCTATCTTAAAAAGCGGAATAATTCTGTATCTTCTGGCATCTGCAAATGATACGTATTTGAAACACTTAGGGTCAGGTTCATAATCATCGAGGTTAACATAAGGAATATGGAGTTTGCCTTCCAGAAACTTAAGCAGGGTATCTTCTCCAAGAATTCCGGAATTAATAAGCGCCTGCCCGATGTTGATTCTCTGAACATTAGCTAGCTCTTCAGCTTTTTCTAAAGTTTCGTAAGACACAATTCCGTCTCTTACAAGTTCATATTTTAGTTTTTCTAAGGTTTTGTTTGTTATTGTTTCCATTTTTTACCTATACTTATCGGTTGACATTAGTGCTTATTACCGATTTTATTTTATGTTGCCCTGTCAACCTCTGCTGACTTTACTACTAACCGGCTGCATCGGGCGCTTTTAACTTTAATTTATCGGGCGATATTGATTTTATTCAATTGTCATTTTTTACCTCGCCCCTTGTGGGAGAGCGGATTTTCGGTAGGGCGACGGCTTTGCCTAGCCCGTAAGGTGGAGGAAAGCTGTGAACTTTCCGACACCCCGAATAATCCAAGAGAGGGAGCAGCCGTTCTTGAGCCGGATGGCGAAAGTTACGGATGCGGGTGAGAGGTTTAACTCTCATTTACGTTATTGTCTGGTTAGTAAACCCAACCTACATTTCTATTCACTAGTCACTATTCACTAGTCACCACCCAGATACTCCCCGACCTTTTTCACTATCTGATCCAGTTCAAAAGGCTTGGTGATATATTCATCGGCACCGGTTTCTTCGCCTATCATTTTGTCTTCTAATTGTGAACGTGCAGTCACCATAATTATCGGTATATCTTTGTATTTGCTGTCATACTTGAGAAGACGGCTTATTTTATACCCGTTAATTTTCGGCATCATAACATCAAGTATGATTAAATCCGGCATGATTTCTTTTGCAAGCCTTAAACCGTCCTCGCCGTTGAATGCGGTATAACACACATAACCTGAAACTTCCAGCACAAATTTGAGACTTTCTACAATATCCTGCTCATCATCCACTATAAGAATCTTTTTCATGCGTGTCTCCTTCAATATCGTATGAATACATTATATCACATTCTCCGTACAAGTTCTTGTTCTGCTCAATAACAGAATCTATTTTCTTCTTCAAAAACTCGGCAGAAGGCTTGTCACCGTCAACAAGAATTAATGACAGTGTTGTCATTGCGCCTTCTTTTTCCAATAGGGAATTTGTCATATATGTTTTATTTAATAAATTATTTTCTCTAAGCAAGTTTTCAATAACTTCATTTGTTGATTTTATCCTGATAACCGCAATAGTAGAGCCGTTTGAGCGGGCTTTTTGCGCAAGCTGCTTTCTTATCATCAGGAAGTTTGACCTGTCATTTGCAACAGGGATTACAAAATAGAATTTTGAACCTTTGTTAATTTCGCTGTCACACCAGATTGCGCCGTTATGTGATTCCATAAGCTGCCTTGCAATCGGAAGCCCCAGACCTGAACCGCCGACTTTGCGGGAAAGCGAGTTTTCTATCTGCGCAAATTTGTCAAATACATGGTTCAAGTCTTTTCTTTCGATACCGATACCGTGGTCTTCTACGCATACCAGCAGATAATTTCCCTGAAGTCTTTTTATATCATCCTCAAAACAGTGGTCATACTGTAACTCTCTTGCATTAACAACTTTTGAAGATATTTCAATGGTTCCGGCATCAGGCGTAAACTTAATTGCATTTGATACAAGGTTTGTAAGCACCTGCTCCAGACGGTTAGAATCGGCATAAATTTCCACATCCTCGCCGGACGGGGTGTATTTTATCTCAAGATTCTTTTCTTTTGCAACTTCTGACAGATTATTTTTCACATATTCGATAACCGGTTCAATATGAATAAGTTCAAATTTGAAATCCATTTTTCCGGCTTCGATTTTTGAAATATCAAGAAGGTCGTTGATAATGCCTGACAGCCTTATTGCGTTTCTTTTTCCCATAGAAACAAATTTTTCGATATTTTCCGTCATCTCTCCGGCTTTTCCGCTCAGGATAATGTCCATAGCATTTTTAATTGCCGTAAGCGGTGTTCTTAATTCGTGTGAAACAATTGAAATAAATTCAGACTTTAGCCGCTCTAGCTTTTGGAGTTTTCTGTTTGTAGCCTTTAATTCCTGCGTGAAAGATGCGCTCTGTAGCGGAATCGTTACCTGCTGGACAAGAGTCTGAAAACAGGTTGCGTCTTCTGTTGTAAAAGGTTTTTCCCTGTAAATTTCCGTAAACCCGAAAAACTCGTCATTGAGTGTAATCGGAGCAAACATATTATCAAATCTTAAAACTGAAAAATCGTATTCCTGAATATTATGTTTGATATTTTTTTCTATTTTCAAATTCCCGATTTTAATATCCACGGGCGGGTCTTCAAGCAAAGATTTGTAACTCAAAATCGCCCTGAGTTTGAGGGCTTCCAGAAGCCTGTCCGAGATTTTGTAAAGCGAATTTATGATTAAAACCGGCTCGCGCTCCGAGCGGAACATCAAAGTGCAGGAAAGTTCAAAATTCAGAGACTTTTCAATCCCGTCTATCATAATTTTAATAAGCGCATCCTTATCGAGGGTTCCGGCAAGCTGGGAGCTTGTATTATATAAGACATTAAGCTGGTACAGGCTTCTTGCAAGCTCCTGATTGGATTTTGTCATCCTCAAGAGCGCATGTCTTGTTTTAAGGCTTGAATCAACGGTCGCTGAAAGAAGTTTCTTGTCAATCGGAGTCTTGATAAACAGATTGGCATTGTGCATAACATCTTTTGTATGCTCTTTCTCGCCAAGAATAAGCAAAATAACAACAGGAAACTGCTTAATTTTTCTGCAAAGAGGTTTTAAATCAAGAGACTCAATATCACCGTCCACAAGCACAATATCCGGCTCTTCAACTTTTAAAATATCAAAAATAAGAGTTTGATCCACTGATACGATAACTTCATCAGATGGAAAAACCTCCCTTACGATACCCTCTTTTTCACTATCCTCACTAATTAACAAAAACTTTGTCATACAAACATAATACCAGAAATAGAGAAATATTTACAGGGGTAAATGTATTGTCCGGGAAGTATAACTGCATACCTGGTGTCCTCCGGAGAAGCGGGGTAAATGTATTGTTCGCGAGGTGTAACTACATACCTGGCGTCCTCCGGAGAAGCGGGGTAAATGTGTCTTACGGGTGACTGAGTGATTAAGTGACTAGGTGACTGAGAATATAAAAATAGTAGTGTGGAGCTTGCTCCACAAGTAGGTCAGGTTTTAGTTGTGTAAGTTATTGCCTGGCTAAAGCACGACTTATTTACTAAGTGCTTCTAACCCCCTCCCTACCCCTCCCCGTTGGAGAGGGAATGCGCGCTGATGTTCAATTTGTTTAGAAATATAGGTCAGGTTTTACCTGACGATAACTTTTCCGGTGGGAACACTGACGCTTTTCCCACCCTACACCTACTTACACAATAGTTGTGGAGCTTGCTCCACACTACTACTTGTAGGTTTACCTTCCAAAGTGCCGTAATTGCGGGGGTAAATGTTTGGGTTAGTAGATAAGCATACTATTTGAGTGTCATTGCGAGGAGCGAGAGCGACGCGGCAATCCAGTATATATTTTAATATCAGCCCCTCACCCGCATCCGTAAATTTCGCCTTTCGGCTCAATAACGCCTGCTCCCTCTCCCCAAAAGGGCGAGGGGAATGTGTTAATTGAGCATTGCGGGGTACTTCATACTAACTCAACCGTAACTTATTTTACCACTTACCAATGTGCATTTTATCTTCTGCTTTATATTGAATTTGTTCTGCTTCGGATTTATTTTCAGCAGGGTAGCCTAAGCCGATATAGCAAGGTAATAAGTAATTATCAGGAGCTCCGACAATGTCTGCAACTTTTTCCCCTTCAATACCAACCGGGATTCTCATAGAACATGCAAGACCTTCTGCGGTAGCAGCTAAAAATATATTCTCAATCACACACCAAATCGATGAAATAGGATTCAATGAACTTACACAACTTGGTTTCAAAACGCCTGAATTTGATTTAAAAAACGGTAGAATGACGTGAGAAGCATTCATTAGCATTGAATATTGTCTGGGCATAGCGAGGGCATACATTTTTTGCTGGGGAGTTCCTTCTACAAGAACTTTCTTTAAAATTTCAAGAGTAGGTTCAACACCAAGTCTTATAAATTGCAGGGCTCTTTCTTTATCCTCTTTATCTTTTAAAATCACAAACTCCCAATTCCTGAGATGGTCGTGTGTCGGAGCTTGCAAACCGGCATTAATTATGCGTGTTAAAACTTCATCCGGTACAATTTTGTCTTGAAAATCTCTAACTGTACGTCTGTTGTATATAGCTTCGTATAAATCCACTTTAATAACCTAAATTTTGTATTATTTTCTTACTCTCTTGTCATGGATAGCAAAATTTCCTGCGGGATGTAGGTGTTTTTGACTCCGGAATCCGTATTTGCAAGGAAAAATTCAACAGTTTCTCCCTGCTGAATCCCGAGTTTTTCAAATGGAATAGAAATATCAATTACATCTTTGTATACAGTTTTAATTCCGTCCGGATTATCGAGCGTCCACATGTTAGGGTGCAATGATGCAGTTAACCTCGGCGGGTAAAGCGTATCACTTATAAGCGTAAGTGTGATTTCATGTTCAAACTTTTCCAGAAGAATAGGATACGGGTTATCCGTTTTGCTTATAAGTCTTATGTATGCTCTGTTTTGCGGAGTAGTTGCATTTCTTGTATAAATATAAAACTGGTTTATGCGGTCGACAAAACTTATCTCCCCCGAACCTTTGTTAACGTGCAGCCGGAAGTAAATATTATCACTGTCACACCCGAAGTTGATTTTATCTACGTTTTTATTTTCCCTGAATACAGGTCCGTCGAGCATGCTCAGAGAACCTGCATTATACCAGTCATCCGAACTTACGTTTAAGCCGTCCATCTTTGGAGTAATGCTGCGTTTAGGATGTCTGAACGGAACTTCTATTGCGGTTATAAGAGTTTTGTCCAGATATTCCGGATAAGTTTTGCCGAGAATTGTATATACATTTTTCAGCCGCTCTCTAAACATATAGTCAAACACAAAATCCTGACCAGAGTTATTAGGTTCGCCGTACCACCAGAACCAGTCGCTGCCTTCTGCTATCAAAAGTTCACGTTTCGCGTATTTGATATTCGGATTAGCGCTGTCCTCTTTTACAAAACTGTCAAAATCGTCTTTTGTTTTCTTCAAATAAGCCCATGCTTTATTCTTTTCAGGCTCTCCTATCCAGAACTGAAAAGTCTTATCAATCCAGGAGCCGGAATGAATTTTTTTGAGCTCTTTTTTGTATTTGTCCTTACGGATGTAGTCACTTATTAAGACAGTTTCAAGCGAATCGTCATTTTCTATCAGAGAATAAATATTTTCAAGAAAATCCCGCCCGTCGTTCTGGTAGTTTTCCCAGCAGTTTTCGCAGTCGGAAGCTATTGTCAAAAGATGTGTATTATCAGGTGAAACAAGCAGTTTGTTCTGAATCATTTTGATTTTTTCGTACAAATCTCCTGCTGCCATTTGAGGATTTATTCCCGCATATTCAAAGTTTATAAGATTAGGTATTGACCTGTCTCTGAAAATCACGTCAATCCCGGAATCTTTTGTCTCATAAGTATAAACTTTTAAAAGATGATAAGGGTCGTTTAAGTTGCCTTTAAAGTCTCTTATAAAATCAAAATTAATAGAATTTGATAAAACACCTTCATCTGAAATTGTCCATTTAATACCTTCTTTTGCAAGCAAATTCAAAGTTTTAGGTCCGAGACATAATTCAGGCGGCCACATACCTTCCGGTCTTATGCCGAAAATCTGTTCGATTCTGTCAAGCGCGCTTCTTACCTGATATTTAGCATCTTCAAGCATCCCCAGAGACGCCGGAAGCCCTTCTGTTGTTATAACTGATTTTGTTGCGGCTTTAAGGTCAATCAAAATCGGTAAAATTGCGTGGTAATATGGGCTTGTTGTAAGTTCAATTCTTCCTGTCTGAATATATTTTTTGTAAGTTGGAATAATTTCTCGTATTATTTGTTTCTGGATATCAATAATTTCTCTTCTATCTTCTGTTGTATATCCGCTCTGCTTTTCCCAGAGTTCCTGCAGGCGCGGATATCTTTCAAAGTGAACCGGATCAATCCATACGAGATTAAACAATGCCATTAAATCCGACAGTTCCTGCAGTGAAAAATCATTGATATCAATTGAATCTTTTGCAAACCTTTTCTGAAAAAGATTTTTATAAGTTTCGCTCCTGTATATCATTGTTTCATATTGGGAGCTGAAAAAATTGTTAATAATGAATGCTTTTTCTTCGTCGGTTAGTTTTTCTGTATCAGAAACCGTGAGTTCCGAATGAATATCGTGATAACCTTCTTCCGAATAATCAATAATAGCGTCCAGAAGTGCCGGTACAATATTAAAATTCAGTTTTAACTTTGGAAATTTTTCCAGAATCAAAACCATATCCAGATAGTCTTTCACCGCGTGTAAGCGAACCCAGGGCATAAGATATGTCCCTTCAAGTTCATAGACCGGTTGATGCATATGCCAGTATACGGCAAGCGAAAGTTTCTGCTTATTCATACAACTAGAGTATACATGAAATAACACTTGTTATCAATACAAATTTTTATCTGAATTCATTCGGCTGGAATCTTGTAAAGTTGTTCAAATATCCGCCAATCGGAAGCATTGTATCTGTTTTGTCAAACATTTCCTGAGGACCCATTCTTGCTTGATCCTGCGCCTCAATTTTTGCATTATATTCGCTGTTTTGCTGATATTGTTTGACCTTTAATTGCTGATAACACCCGAGTTTTTCGTCATTAGTCTCTATTGCACGGCATTCTTGAATTCCGTTTTCAAATTCAACTCTTCTTTTATACCAGTATGCTGCAGTTTCATTTAATTTACCGAGTCCTTTCGGCTCCTCAACATCAACATAAGCAGGCGGAACAAAATCCTTCCATTCAGGCTCATTGAGTCCTTCAAGGCTTACAATTTCATCTGCAAATACACAAAGCGGTACCATTAGCGCCATTAAAACAAAAATCTTTTTCATCAATTATTTCCTTTTGAATTCCCCTTTTTCTAAATTATATCATACCTGCTTTGAATCCGCTACAGGCATGAACACCTTAACACAGAATCCGCATTCTTCGTTTGAATACAGTCTTATTTTGCCGTTCATGGCTTCCACAAGTCCTTTTACAATAAATAATCCTAGCCCTGTTCCTCTTGTTGTGCGCGTCGTAGAATCATCCACCCTTGTAAATTTGTCAAACAGAGTCTTTAACTTTTCCCTCGGAATTATGTCGTATTCGTTTTTGACACTTACAACAAGCGTTTCATTTTGTATTTCATAATCCAGAACGATAGGCGTATCATCCTTTGCATACTTGATAGCGTTTTCAATCAGGTTTACAAAAACCTGTTCTATTCTGTCATTGTCTGCAAGAATTTCTATATTGCAATTCTCAATATTATTTATAATTTCTTTATTGGAATCGTTTCTTACAAGCATAATAGAGTTTTCTATGGCGTTATTAATAGGTACATTGACCGGATTAACATTGAGTCTTGCACCTTCAATATCAGGAATAACCAGCAAATCCTCAATCATTCTCTTTAATCTTTCTGACTGTTTTTTTATAACTTTGAGAGATTTTTGCTTTGTCTCTTCATCAATCTGGATATCCTGTCTCAAAAGTCTTGACGTGTATCCGAGAATACTGGTAAGAGGGGTTCTGAACTCATGGCTCACCGTATCAATCATGTTTGAGCGGAATTCATTCACCTGCTTAAGTTCCTTATTCTTCTTCTTAAGCTGAATATAGGATTTGTGAATCTGGTTAACCATTCTGTTGAACTCGGTTGCGAGGAAAATAAGTTCAAAAGGCGTGAAAATATTGGTTAAGAGCCTGATTCTACGTTCGTAGTTTCCTTTTGATATTGCAATAATTGCCTTGAAAAGCTGACGAATATTGATATACAGGTAATATGTGTATAATCCGACAACAAAGAATACAGTAAGTATTGTAATGAGTATGGAAAGTATGATTTTATTGCGGTTATGGTCGATTGTATGGCGCTTGACTGCTTCTGTCGTATTTACAATTATCAAAACTTCGGGGTCTGTTTTTTTGAGATATGCAAGCGGCTGGTTTTTGGTATCACCATATATTGTCGCAATATCCTCCTCAAGCTTATCCGGCAGCTCGGCAACACTCTTTTCATAACCTTCTTTGGTATAATTACTGGAGGCAACCAGAACATTATCTACCAGTACATAAATCTGGCGCTTGTCCTCGGTAAGCGTTTTAAACAGGTTTTTCTTAAGCATTTTCATATCAAGAACGGCAACCAGATACCGACCATCTTCCATCTGACGTTCAAAAACGGCATAATCGTCTATAATGCTGTATGCCTTATATTTTTCAAGTCCATTTTTATCAACGACAACGAGTTCTTTATAAAACGGCAGACTTTTTATAATTGTATCAAGATACGTTTGTTCCTGATTTTTGGATTTGTAATACTCAAGCGTTTCGGTAATTTGCGTAAGTTCGTTGTTTATTGAATGAACAAATACATCAACTTCTTCCGATACAATATTTGCTATCATCATTGCGGCAGAACGAAGCTGGGCACGGTTTGACTGCTGGTTAATGTTATTAATAATTACTCCGCTCACGGTCATAGGAATCAAAACCGCAAAAAATATAACGATAATGATTTGTTCTGCTATTTTAAGATGTCGTTTGGAGAAAAACTGTGCCATGCAAATTTATTTTACGCCGACTCACCGAACGGTGTCAATTTGTACCCGACATTTGTTACAGTATGTAAGTATTTAGGATTCTTGGAATCCGGCTCAATTTTGTTCCTCAAAGCCCCGACGTGAACTCTGAGCATTCTGACATCCTCATCGCTGCTGTATCCCCACACTTCTTCCAATAGTGTTGCAAGAGTTACCGGCTTATTAAAATGCTGCATCAGGCAGTATAAAATCTCAAATTCCGTAGGAGTAAGCTTCATCCTCTTATTCAAAATTACAGCCTCTAAAGTATCCGGCAGAATTTCAATTTCACCGGCTTCAAGAATCTCATTGGACATAATAGTCTCTTCCTGCGGCTGGCTGCGTCTCAATAAAACTCTTATTCTTAAAAGAACCTCCTGAATATCAAACGGTTTAACCAGATAATCATCCGCTCCGCTGTCAAATCCGCTGGTTTTGTCACCAATTGTACCTTTTGCCGTAAGCATTAAAATCGGAACATTAATTTTAGCCTGACGGATGTTTTTGCAAACATCAAATCCGTTCATCTTCGGCATCATAACATCCAGCAGAATTAAATCATACTTATTGTTGAGAGCTTTATTAAGCCCTTCCATACCGTCTGCGGCAGTATCGACAAAATATCCGCTTGATGAAATATCAAATTCCAGCAAGTCACGGATTTCTGTATCATCGTCAACTATTAATATTCTCTTTTTTTCAACCATATTTAACCTTTCTTTTGTTAGTGAATAGTGAGGAGTGAATAGTGAATAGATTTTTTTCTGTCATTGTGAGACCCGTCAAGGTCGCGGCAATCTACCTGTCATTGCGAGGCGCGTGAGCGCCGTGGCAATCCGTTTTTATTTAGTTATTGTCGGGCTAAAGTCCGACCTATTTACTTTTTCATTCCGGTGGGAACGCTCACGCTTTTCCCACCCTACACTACTATATTTCTGGTACGTCATTGCGAGGGAACAGCTAAAACAGCCCGAAGCAATCTTAAACATATTCGACAATTGAATAGTTATTGTTGGGTTTCACCCAACCTACTTACCAGTGTGCTGTCATTCAGAGGGCGTCAGCCCGAAGAATCTCTATGAAGTTATTGTCAGGTAAAACCTGACCTACAGTTCCTTTTCTGGTGGGAACGCTGACGCTTTTCCCACCCTACACCTACATTTCTTACATTGTGGAGCAAGCTCCACACTACTATTTTTATTTCCTCTAATAAAGCACATTTACCTTTCTTGATCACTTGGTCACCTGATCACTTGATCACTGTTAAAAAATTCATTATCTGAACTCCTCTCCGATTTTCGGGTTCACAATTCTCAAAAAGTCCTTGCTGTCACCCATAAAGAAGCTTCCGAACTGCATAACCGTCGGAGAGACAAGCCCTTTTGATGTTGCAATAAAGAATTTATCATCTTCAATTTTTGCGACAGTTCCGGCAGGATGAGGAACGCAGAAGGCGTCGGACGCGACTTCCACCTTCATAATCTTCATCATATTGCCTCTAAAGGTTGTACTTGCAAGTATGAAAGGATTTAGAGCCCTGACAAAGCGCTCGATTTCTTCCGCAGTTTTGTTGTAATTTATAAATACATCTTTCTCACTCAGACCTTTTCCGGAGATAAAATCACCGGCAGGCTGCTTAATTCTTGGAAGTGGCTGGTTTTCGTACGCTCTTAAAACCTGAAGCAAAAGCTCAATTCCCAGAACGTTAAGTTCGTTGAAAATTGTTCCCATTGTTGCTTTTGAATGTATATGATAAGGTTTTTGCGCAATAATATCTCCCGTATCAAAACTTTCGTCCATAAAATGAATAGTAACACCGGTTTCCGTTTCTCCGTTCATAATCACTCTTGAATACGGATTTCCGCCTCTGTATTTAGGGAGCATTGAAGGATGAACATTCAAAAACCCGTCTTTTACAGATTCCAGAAGGATTTTTGGAATTTTATAATTGAATGAGCAGACAACCGCCGCATCAATATTTAAACCTCTGACTTTTTCGATTAACTGCGGTTCGTCAAGTTCATCATAGTCAATGTAATTCAATCTTCTTGAGAGGACAAAATTTTTGAAATCATAATACATGTTATGATCCTTTTTAGGTCCCATAACCCCTACTATATTCACTCCTGCCATCAAAAGACCGTCAAGCCCGATATATGCCATATCCGGAATCCCGACAAAAAGTATTCTTTTTTTGAACAGAGTTCTGTTAAACATTAAACCTTAACCTTAATAATCTCATCCAGAATTTTTGAACAATTGTTAACCATGTTTGTACAGTGGGCTTTTCTCTCAGGAGAAGCCATATCCATACCTGCAGTCAAAACCCTGCAGCAGGTTGCTTTATGACTCTTTTTAAATTCTTCAATAAATTGTTTTGCAAGTGCTCTTGCTCGGGTTTCGTTTCTGTTTTTATTATCTCTTCCGTAAAGCCAGCCGATTACTATTTGTGAAGCTGCAACCGCGCCGCAAAGACAGCCTGAGCCCATACCGCCGGAAAAAGCTGTCGCAACCGGTAAAAGTTCTTCCGGAACAAATCCTTTTTCAATTGCTTCTTTTATAATACTTTCGGAGCAGGAATACCCGCTGTTAAAATACTCTGCAGCTTTCATTTTATAAAATCCTCTTTGATTTATATATTACCATTAAAGAGGTTTTTGTACCAGAGGGGGAAATTTTTTAATGTCATTCTGGACCCGATAATAATTTACGGGTGAAGAATCTCTTAAACCGGTAAATAGAAATGCGGTTCAGGTGTTGCCTTACAATAATTTTTATCAGCAAATTTACTTTTGTAAATATTTAGTCTGAATAAATAAATTCCTCCTGACCATCCTCATTAAGAACTAAAGCACATAAATGCGCATCCGGATATTTGCCGCAGCCAAGGTCAATACAGATTTTGCCTTCGTCAATATAAGGTTCTTCAAACTCCGTGTGTCCGAATATAATCTTCTGCGGAAGGTTGTGTTTTGAATAAATAAACTTGCCTCTAATGTATACCAAATCCTCTTCCTGCTGCTCATCAAGAGGATAATCAGGATTAATTCCGGCATGTACAAAAAGGTATTTATCCGTAAGATAGTAGAATTTAAGGCTTCTGAAAAAATCTCCGTGAATTTTAAAGATATTTTCAAAGCTTCCGTAACTCCGGACAGTTGCAGGTCCGCCGTAGTTGTCAAACAAATATCTGTAATACTCTTCATCAGAATGCAAAAGTGCATATTCGTGCGAACCTGTGAGGTAAATACATTTGTTTGAATTTCCCTGTTCAATAATCCTGTCGACAACTCCGCGGGAGTCCGGACCGCGGTCAATATAATCGCCCATAAAAACGAATACGTCGTCAGGTTTTGTATCTATTTTTGAGAGAACATTTTCAAGTTTTCCCAACTCTCCGTGTATATCTGTTAATGCTATGTATCTCATATTTTATATTGCTCCGGTGTTTTTTAGTGAATAGTGAGGAGTGAATAGATGTTATTTTGTTATTGCGAGAACTGTAAGTTGGGTTTCACCCAACCTACAGTTCTAATAAAATCCTTCTTAATCACCTGATCACTTGGTCACTTGTTCACTGCCAAATCCATTTACCCCTCTTCATCACGTGAATGCACGGTTTATATGCTTTTGAACTTAACCAGATCCTGTTTTCTCATTCTGATATTTTGAGGAGTAATTTCTACCAGTTCGTCATCGCCGATGTATTCAAGGCAGTCTTCAAGCGAAAGTTCTTTATGCGCCTGCAAAGTTACCATAACATCTGCTGTTGAACTTCTCATATTGGTTAATTTCTTTGTTTTGCAGATATTAACAACAATATCCTGAGGTCTGTTGCCTTCGCCGATTATCATTCCTCTGTAGACTTTAGTCTTAGGAGTTACAAAGAATACACCTCTGTCTTCAAACTGCGCCAGAGCGTAAGGAATAGCTTCGCCCTGCTCGTGAGCCAGAATTGAGCCGCATCTCTGTTTCGGAATATCTCCGGCATAAGGTTTGTACTCATCAAATGTATGGTACATAATACCTTCGCCTCTTGTCATGCGGATAAATTCAGTTCTGAACCCGATTAAACCTCTTGCCGGAATAGAAAATCTCATAGTTGTTCTGTTTCCGTTGTTTTGCATTTCAAGCATGGTGGCTTTTCTTCCGGAAAGCCTGTCAATGCAGGAGCCTGCATATTCTTCAGGAACATCTATCAGAAGGTTTTCAAACGGTTCCTGCAAATTCTCGCCTTCGCCTTTATATATAACTTCCGGCTTGGATACTTGAAATTCGTATCCTTCCCTTCTCATCGTCTCAATAAGAATCCCGAGATGTAATTCGCCTCTGCCGCTGACTTTGAAACAATCTGTAGAGTCCGTGTCCTCGACTCTCAAGCTTACATTTTTTTCTAACTCGTCATAAAGTCTTTTTCTAAGCTGTCTTGATGTTACAAACTTACCTTCCTGACCTGCAAACGGGCTGTCGTTTACTGAAAAATTCATCTGTAAAGTCGGTTCGTCAACGTGAATCAAAGGAAGCGGATTAATATTGTTCGGGTCGCACAAAGTTTCACCGATATGAATGTCTGAAAAACCTGCAATACCGACAATATCTCCGGCTTCTGATTCTTCAATTTCAACTCTTCCGAGGTCTTTAAATCCGAAAAGCTTTGTAATTTTTCCTCTTTCGACACTTCCGTCAGCTTTAACCCAGGCAACCTGCTCCTGAGAATGAACCCTGCCGTTTACAATACGCCCGATAACGATTCTTCCTACGTATTCATTGTAGTCAAGAGTTGTTGCTCTGAACTGGAAAGGCTTGTCAGCGTCGCCGACAGGAGGCTGAATATTTTCTAAAATACAATCCAGAAGCGGTGTCATGTCTTTCTTTTCATCTTCAAGATGTTTAATTGCAAAGCCGTGAAGGCTGCTTGCATAAATATAAGGAAAATCAATCAAATCTTCTCTGTCAGTGAGTTCTGTAAACAAATCAAAAACCTTGTCCAACGTTCCGTCCGGATCTGCTGCAGGTTTATCAATTTTATTGATTACAACAATAATTTTAATTCCGAGTTCAAGCGCTTTTGATAAAACGAATCTTGTCTGGGGCATAGGTCCTTCTGCCGCGTCAACAATAAGAAGCGCGCCGTCAACCATACCCAGCACACGCTCAACTTCGCCGCCAAAATCCGCGTGACCCGGAGTGTCTACAACATTAATCTTTGTTCCTTTATAATTAATGGAAATGTTTTTTGAAAGAATAGTAATACCGCGTTCGCGTTCAAGGTCATTACTGTCCAGAACTCTTTCCTGAACCTGCTGGTTTTCCCTGAAAACTCCGCTTTGTTTAAGCATACAGTCAACAAGTGTTGTTTTCCCGTGGTCAACGTGCGCAATTATTGCAATATTTCTTATATTCTTATTTGTCATATTTCCAATCCCTGTTTTTAAATTTCGTCTAGTGTTAATTTTACACTTATATTGTAAACAATCAACGAAAAATTTCAATCCGGTGACGTGATTCTTAATCTGTGTAACGGTCTATTTTAAAATAAAATTTGTTAAACTACTCTTTTACAACCTTTTGTTTTATAATATCATCATGTACGATTTAACCAGAATACTTCCGCATAAACAACCGATGATTTTTTTGGATGACATTTTTGAGGTTGATATTGAAAATAATAAATTGTCCTCAGTATTCAAAGTTTATCCGGGAAAAGTTTTTTTTGAAGCGGGAAAAGGCATAAATTCTCTTACGGGAATTGAATTTATGGCGCAGACAATCGGGGCTTATGCTTATTTTAAAAACAAATGCGCAGAACCAAAACCCGGTTTGCTTCTGGGTACAAGGCTTTACAATAACAAAATTCCTTATTTTAAAGAGGGGGAAGAGTATAAAGTTACAGTTCATGAAATCTTTACGGATAACCAAATTGCCGTTTTTGACTGTTTAATATATGATAAAAGCGGGGAAGAAATTGCAAGCGCAACGGTCAATACTTATCAGGGAGATAATATAGAGGAGTTATTTGAGAGTGGTGAATAAATGGGTTTTAATAACAGGAGCAAGCAGAGGAATCGGTAAAGGTACGGCTTTGTATCTGGCAAACAGCGGATATAATTTAGTTCTTCACTGTTCAAAAAATCCCGAAAGACTTTTGGAACTCCAGAAAGAAATTGAAAAAAAAGGCGTGCTTACAAGAGCGCTCGCTTTTGATATAAAAAACAGACAAGAGACGGAAAAAATTCTTCTTAAGGATATAGAAAAAAACGGAATGTATTATGGAATTGTTCTTAATGCCGGTATTGCAAAAGACAACCCGTTTCCTGCAATGGAAGACGAGGAGTGGGATGATGTTTTAAGAACAAACCTTGACGGATTTTATAATGTCTTAAAACCTCTTATTATGCCGATGATTCAACAGAAGAAGGGAAGAATAATTGTAATGTCCTCGATTTCAGGTCAGTGCGGAAACAGAGGGCAGGTAAACTACAGCGCTTCAAAGGCGGGCTTAATAGGGGCAGCAAAAGCTTTGAGTCAGGAAGTTGCAAAACGTAAAATTACCGTAAACTGCATTGCGCCGGGAATGATTGAAACCGATATGACAGAAGAGCTTCCGGAAGAAGCAGTTAAACAGATTCCGATGAAGAGAATGGGAAGCGTAAAAGAAGTTGCAAGTCTTGTAAATTACCTGATGAGCGAAGATGCGGGGTATATTACAGGTCAGGTAATTGCCGTAAACGGAGGGCTTTATTTATGAGAAGAGTTGTTATAACAGGTATGGGAATAACCTCAGCTTTGGGCTCAACCGTAGAAAGTGCATTTGAAAGACTTAAAACGTACAAAAACTGCGTAAAACACTGGGATAAACTTGACGAATACGACAGATTAAATTCCAAACTCGGCTCTTTTGCGGAAGGGTTTGTTGTTCCGGAACATTTTACAAGAAAAGTCCGCCGTACAATGGGCGAAGTTGCTTTAATGGCAACGGTTACGGCAGAAGAAGCCCTGAAAGATGCAGGACTTTTAGGGGATGAAGTAATTACAAACGGAAGAACCGGTGTAAGCTATGGTTCTTCAACGGGTTCGCTGGACGCCATTCTTGATTTTTACTCAATGTGTATTGATAAAGAGGTTAAACTCCTTAATTCCGGCTCTTATATAAAAATGATGCCGCAAACAACTGCCGTTAATATTTCACTGTATTTTAAAACCCACGGGCGCCTGATTCCGGCATCAACTGCCTGTACATCAGGCTCAATGAGCATCGGATACGCTTATGAAGCCATAAAAGACGGGTATCAGGACGTTATGATAGCAGGCGGAGCCGAAGAAATCCACCCGACTCAGGTCGGAGTGTTTGACACTTTGTACGCAACAAGCAGTAAGAACAATACGCCTGATTTAACCCCGTCTCCTTTTGACCGTGACCGTGACGGGCTTGTTATAGGAGAAGGCGCGGGAACTTTAATCTTAGAAGAGTATGAACATGCAAAAGCCAGAGGTGCAAAAATTTATGCGGAGATTGCAGGGTTTGCAACAAATACTGACGGAACGCATATTACAAATCCGAATAAAGATATGATGGCAGAAGTCATGAGACTTGCCTTAAATGACGCAAAAATTTCTCCGGATGAAATCGGATACGTAAACGCGCACGGAACCGCAACAATTAACGGTGATATTGCGGAGACAAATGCAACGGAATCGGTATTTAAAAGAGAAGTTCCGATAAGTTCAATCAAGAGTTATACCGGACATACCTTAGGCGCCTGCGGCGCCATTGAAACAATCTTAGCAATTGAGATGATGAACAATAAGTGGTTCTGCCCGACATTGAATCTCAAAAATATTGATGAAAACTGCGGAAAACTGGATTATATAAAAGATGAAGGCAGAATTATTGATACAGAGTTCGTTATGACAAATAATTTTGCGTTTGGCGGAATTAACACTTCTATTATTTTGAAAAAATGTTAAAATAATAATAATGAAAAAGATATTAACCTCTGTTTTTGTTTTAATAACGCTTACCCTCTGCTGTATCGGGGCGGAAAAGCCGCGTTGGGTAGGGCTGCCAATTTATGTATACATTCCTGAATACGGCAAAATGAGCAGACTTATGCAGCAGGCATTTGAAACCTGGGAGAGGCAGTCCGGAGGAGTTGTTCGTTTTAAGTTTGTAGACAGCCCTTCTAATGCTAATATTGAAGTTGAATTTGTGGATTTTGTCGCCAATTGTAATGATATCCGCGCTGTCGGATGTACAGAGATGATGACAAGAGGCGGACAGTATTACAAGTCTTTTGTCACAATCGGAACAAAAGAATATATACGAAAATTTGAAAATAAGCAGTATGTTCGTAAACTTGTAGAAAGACCAAAAGAACATATTTACGGAGTTATGCTTCATGAAGCAGGGCATGCAATCGGACTCGGACATTCCATGAACAGAAAAAGCATAATGTTCCCTCAAGATTTAAAATCAATGCAATACCTTACAGATGATGATTTACAGCTTTTGTATAAGAAATATCACTAGTTGTGGTATTTGGTCAGAATCTTTTTAACTTCACCGGCAAGTTCATTCTGATTAAAGTTGTCTTTTGCAATATAATAATCAACGTAATCTTTATTAAGCTTGCTTTTTGCGTTCTTTTCAGGCATAGAACTCATAACAATAATCGGGATATCCATATACATTTCATCATTCTTTAACAGTTCAATAAATTCATATCCGTCAATCTTAGGCATAGTAAGGTCGGTGATGATAAGATCATAATGGTTTAACTTCAGCTTAACCAGTGCTTCTTCCGCATCCAGCACAGCATCAACCATATAACCGATGTTCAAAAGTATGTTTTTAATCATAATTCTTGTTGTAACAGAATCATCAACAACAAGTATGCGTTTGTATGTCAGAACATCAGACGGCAGCAGTTTAGGATTAGCAGCTGTTGTTACCGCTTTATTAAAATCAAAGTGCATTATATCCTGCATATTAAGTATCAAACATAACTCTCCTGAAGCAAGATTTGTAATACCGGAAATATTTTTGACTTTGTATAAAGGCGGTGAAAGTTTCTTCTGCAAAATGTCCTGATCGCCAAGCAATTTATCAACGACAAGCCCTATTGTTTTGTCATCGGATTCGATTATCAGAATAGTTTCCTTATCGCCCCGCGGCGCCGGCTCTAAGTCTAAGATATCAGACAGATAGTACAATGGAATTATATTATTGTTAAATGTTATTGTCCGTATTCCGTTATTTGTTTTAATTTCATTTTGGTTTTTCAGGATAAATGTGGTAATAACCTGTATAGGAATAGCAAAAGTTTGCCCGGAAATCTGAACCAGAAATACCCTGAGAGTCGTTAATGTTACAGGAATTTCAATATGAACGCAGCTCCCTTTACCAAATTCCGATATAACTTTAACTTTACCGTTAAGCTGTGAGATTTTTGTTTTGACGACATCAAGCCCGATACCGCGTCCGGAAATACTTGTGATAGAATCTCCGGTTGTAAATCCGGGCCAGAAAATAATATTCATAATGGCTTCGTCGGTCATGGAATCAATATCTTCCTGCGTTAAAAAGCCTCTTGAAACAGCCCTGTCCTTGATTTTTTCAAGGTTAAAGCCCTGACCGTCATCAAAAACATCTATTATAACTTTATTGTCATCCTGTTTTGCAGACAAAAGTATTCTTCCCACAGGACTTTTACCGTTTGCAATTCTTTCTTCTTTTGTTTCTATACCGTGATCAATTGCATTACGCAGAATGTGAATAAGAGGAGTCTTAATCTCTTCAATAATCTTTTTATCAGCACAGGTGTCTTTGCCTTCTATTTCAAAGTCAATGTCCTTGCCTTTTTCATTTGCAATATCTCTTACCATTCTGGAAAAAGAATTAAATACGGTTGAAATCGGAAGTACACGGATATTTTTAACCATTGATTCCATCTCATCAATGATTAAGCGCATTTTCATATCATCTTCTTTTGACGAACGGTAAAGAGAGTTTAAGTCGTATATTGTTCTTGAAACATTCTGGGTAATATCAAGAAGCAGTGAAAATACCTGCTTTACAAAAACACCGGTATACTGATCCGTATTGCCTGATTGAAGGTATTTCCTGTTATAATATCTCAAATAGTTCGATGTTTTGAGTAAGTCTTTCTGGCATGCTTCGTTTGCATTCTTGATTGAATCAATTTTTTCAAGATTTTTTTCTGTTTTAATTTTTGTAATAATCAGCTCTCCAAGCTGATTTACAAGCAGGTCAAGCTTTTGGGCGTTAACGTGCAATGTTTTTATTTCCGTAGACGAAGCAGCTTTGTTGTTAGATGAAGTCTGGGTTGAAATAGTTTTGATTTCACTTACGCCTGTGTCTTTTTTGTAATTAAGCTCGAGAAGCTGTTTCATAATCTCAAGCTGCTGTAAAATCAAATCGCTGTCAATGCTCTCATTCGGCGAAGCGCAATATTCTATTGCACTTTTGAGTGTAGCTGTCATCTGTTCTTCAAGCTGAACGGAATTTTCTGTAATAAAGTGGAGAATGTCTATAATCATACTGATAATTTCGAGTATGTTAGGATCATCCACTCCTTCTTTTAATTGTAAAATATCATTTTCAATTTCTTTGGCATGAATACTGCTGCTCTGAAGCATTGAAATTTTTTCCGCAACATCAAAGAATGTTAATCCGCCTTCTTCTGTTTCAATACAGGATGTGGTAAATTTAGCCGCAGCCGAACTCAGCTCATTCCTGAGTTCTAAAATTTCGCTTATCGTAAGAGTGTTTGATGCGTTTAGCACAAATTCTATTTTTGCAAGAATATTTTCCAGAGAAGCTCTTACTTCGTATAAATTTGAATCCGCAAAAAAGTCGTGAATTTTTTGCACCTCTTCTCTTAAAAGTACAATATCCTGACTTTCTTCTTCCGGAACAATTCCGTCAATTATTTCAAAGCAGTTGTTAAAAGAGCTGTTAATTTCTTCCTGTCTGGCAGCTGTAATATCGGGTCTGGAAGAACCTTCCGTCATATCGGCAATATCTGCAATTGACGCTGCCGTTTCGTTCTGGTGAAAGACATGTTCATTAATTTCGATTTCCAGAATATATTCAAGGTTAGAGATTGTTGCCGTAAATTCTTCATCAATTATCTCACGGCAATTCTTTATAGACTCCTGCAAGTATCTTGATGCTGTTTCAAGAGTTTTTGACATAAGATTAATTGTTTCATTGTCAAGTGTAAATTTTTCGTTATTAACGGCATCGAAAATATCTTCCATTTTGTGAAAAATACTCTGAATGTTATTAAAACCGACCATTTTAACAGCACCCTTTATACTGTGCAAGTCGCGATAAACAGACGCTATCAGCTCCTTGTTTGCGGGTGTTTTTTCAAGTGCATAAAGATTATTGAACAAACGCTCAATAATCTCTTCCGCTTCACCCTGGAAGATGGTAAACATTTCTTTATTGTTGTCGTTTCCTGAAAAATCCAAACCACCGACCTCTTTACTGATTTTTAGTTATCAATAGCGGAATTTTTTATGTCATATGATAAATTATTCAATTTTGAAATTTTTTCAGAATTGGATAACATAGTTTGAGACAGATTTTCTGCTATTGCAGATGTTTCTTCATCAATAACATTTAAGCGTTCAATAATATCGCTCTGTTTTTTAGCATTCTGATTAAGCATTTCAAGTGAGTCCAAAATTTCTTTTATCAGATTTAATAAAGTTTCGGAGTTTGAAGAAACAATGTTTATATCTTTTACAACGGATTCAATTTCTTTGGAACCTTCTTCTGTTGCCATGACTGTTGAATTGGTTGTGCATTGAATATTGTTTGTAAGTGAAGAGATTTTTGTAATAGCCTGTTTGGATTCATCCGCAAGCTTTCTGATTTCACCGGCAACAACAGCAAAACCCTTGCCGTGTTCTCCGGCTCTTGCAGCTTCAACTGCAGCGTTAAGAGCAAGCATATTTGTTTGCTCCGCAATGTCATCTACAACACTGATTGTACTTCCGATTTGTTGTGAGTGTTCGGAAAGCTCAAGAATAAGCTCCGCAATCATTTGAATTTTTTGTCTTAATATGAGCATTTTTTCTGCATTAGAAGAAATTGAATCATGCTCTTTTTGCGAAAAACTGATTGATTGGTTAACCTGTTTTTCGGCATTTTTAGTTGTTGTATAACATTCTTCCGAAAGAGCTTTCAACCTTTCTATAAGGGAAGAAAGAGTTTTTGCGTTTCCTGCAAGGTTTTCGGAAATATATTTCTGAGAACTGATTGTATTTGCCAGCTCGCCTGTTGCTTCTGCCAGTGAATTAGATTGTATGTATACAGCTTCTTTTATTGAACGGGTTATCCATTGTTTTGTCAGCACATGCACGGCAAGGTTCAAAACAATTACTGTCGCAAGAAAAGCAACTGTATCATATAAAGAGACGCTATTTATTTTTGCAAAGAACAAAAATAATAAGCATGCGATTATAAAAACTGCCATATCTAATGCACATTTGATATTAAACTTCTGTTTGAGTCCGATTTTAAATTCACTTTGCACTTCTTCTCTCCTATAGTTTTTTTGATTGTTTTATTATATAATTATTTTATACTAAAACAGGTAAAATTGGAATATATAAATATATGGCAGCAAAGATTTTATTAGTAGAGGATAGTGATACCCAGCTAAAGTTTCTGCGGGACGGTCTTATAGAAAACGGGTTTGATGTAGAGACAGCCACTAACGGAGCGGAAGCATATAAAAAGATATTTGAATATGTGCCGGATCTTGTACTTTCTGACATAATGATGCCGGTAATTGACGGGTATCAGCTTTGCAGAATGATTAAAAATGTGGACGAAATCAAGAAAATTCCTGTGGTGCTTTTAACGGTTCTTGATAAAAAAATAGATAGTTTCTGGGGTAAAAAAGCCGGTGCACAGTTGTTTTTGTCAAAATCCATTGACATGAATGAACTTGTGAAAAATATTAAAGCAACTCTCAGACGGTATCCCCTGACAGAGGAATATAAAGCCGCTCTTGTAGCAAAATCCTCTCCGGATTCCGCGCAGGTCAGGCTTAATACGATTTTGAACGATCTGCTTTTAAAGTCTGTGTTTGCAAACGAGTTCAGAAATCTGAGTGACTTTATGAACTACGAGAGGATTCTGGTTGAAAAACTTTTCTCACTTTTAAGTTCATTTGTAGAATATTCTGTTGCCGGAATTTATTTTGCATCCCCCGATGAATTTGCAGAAAATTTCCTATACATTGATACGCTTGGCAGGAACTTAAGTAAGAGCCTTTTGTCTGATATACAATACGACTTTTTCAGAAAAATGGAAGAGTATAAAAGTGTTAAGAATGCAAAATTTGAAGTCGTAAGAATACTTCTCGGCAAGGAACTTGACTACAAATTTACGGATTTGACTTCTAAGATTATTATTCCGCTTGTATTTGATAAAAAATTAATCGGCGGTATATGCTTCTATACACGTCAGGATATAGATTATGCTTCGTTCAGATATTTTGATATTATGATAAGCGAATTGCTTGCAATTTTCAAAATGAAATATCAATATACGGAAAAAGAATTTATGTCTGTTCTTGACGGTCTGACAGGGCTTTATAACAGGCGTCAGCTTGAAATAAGTTTGGAGCAGGAATACAACCGTACAAAACGCCATCCGTCGGACTTTAGTCTTGCAATTCTGGATATTGATTTCTTCAAAAAGGTTAATGATACGTATGGACACCAGTATGGAGATTATGTACTCAAGACCGTAGCGGATTTAATGAAAGCCGCATTCAGGAAAACAGACCTTCTGTATAGGTACGGAGGGGAAGAAATGGTTATGATAATGCCTGAGACAAATATTGAAGGTGCGATTATCCCTGTGCAGAGACTCAGAAGAACTGTGGAAGAGTATGATTTTGAATATAACGGAGTTAAGACCAAGGTTACCGTAAGTATCGGATTAACCATGAATTATCAGGATTTTAATTCTCCTGCAGAGATGCTGAAATCTGCGGATGAAGCATTATATAGAGCTAAAGAAGGCGGAAGAAACAGGGTTGTGTTACATGAGCAGCAATAATTATATTGAACAGAAAAAGAATACTCATCTGTATTTCCGTGCAGGCACAAATAAATACGCGGTTAATACGGATAATGTTCTTGAGATAATGAAACTGCCGGAGCTTGATTATCCGCAGAAGCTTCCAAACAATATTCTCGGACTTTTGAAATACAACAATTTTGTCATAAACGTTATTGATATAAGGTTTTATATTGATATTGAAGTTCCGCCTTATACGACCAATAATGAACTTTTGATTATCAAAACCGATGAGACAATTTTCGGGGTTATAGCGGATAAAGTCTTGGGAATATTGCCTTTTGACGCTTCGCAGGTAGATGCAATTCCGTTTGTTGATAATAAAACCATTGTAGAATCTTTATATAAACATGAACAGGAAACTATTTTTATAGTTAATATATATGCAATTGAAAATCTGCTGAAACAGCATGAAATTAAAGATGACGGAGTTGATATTTTTTCACTCTTTCCTCAAGATGAAGTTTCAAAAAATATAATGAAAAAAAGGACACTGGATATAGCGGATAAATCACGTTTGAAACTTGCATCCGGTGAACTTCATGCGAAAAATAAATATATTTCTTTTAATCTTAGTGAAGATTCTTATTGCATAGAACTTTCTTTTGTTAAAGAAGTTTTGAAAGATACTACGATTACACGAGTTCCGGGGACGCCGGATTTTATTGAAGGAATAATGAATCTCAGGGGGGATTATATTACGGTTTTGAATCTGAAAAAGTTTTTGAACCTTCGTCCCGGAAAGCTTTTAGATAAGAATCCTGTTATTATCGTAAAATGTAACGAATTGAAACTTGCACTTTTGATTGACAAAATTAATGAACTTTTTGAATTTCAGGAGAATGAAAATATAGAGCCGGGTGACGGGTATTATTCTCAGGAATTAATATACAACGGTGCTCTGTACACGGTTTTAAATGTGGATAAAATAACATCCGATAAACGGATTATAGTAACGGACATGTAGTTTAAATAATGTATATGTAGTTTACGAATAATATGGTACAATACGATATATATGAAGCAGTTTAAGAAGAGAACGCTGGCGTTGGTTCTGGCTTCGGCAGTAACGGTAGTCGGGGCTTTCGGCGCAGAAAATTATAAGAATAGTTTGATGGCATTGAAGTTTAATGCAGGATCCGGTGGTTCTGTACGTGCCGTGCTGCTTACAAAAGAACAATATGCCGGAAGCATATCTCCGATGAGAATGAATGCTAACACGTATGTGATAGTTTTACCCGATACAAATAGTGAAGTTCCGGAAAATCTTGATTTGGGGAAATACGTTGACAGTGTCGATATAAGAACTATGCCGTATACAAAATCAGGTAACGGCTATACAAAAATTACTATAAGAACAAAAGATAATGCTCCGTTGACTGCTTCAAGTGGAATATATATTGCCCCGAAGACAAAAGAACCTGAAAAGATAGAAACAACTGCTCCGGAAGATGAGATACCGGTTGCGGAAGAGCCGGCTCAATCCGTACAGAAAGAGGAAACTGCTGAAAAGGCTTTAAAAACAATAAGTCCTGAAGAAGAACGTATGGACAGAGAGATGATGGCCCGTCAGGAGAGAGAAAGACGTCAGCAAAGCAACACTATTCGTTCGGCAAGCGGTGTTGAACAGACAGGAGCTGTTGATATTAATAAAACTATCCAGCAGTTTAAGGGGCAGTCCGAACAGGGACCTTCTAAGCAAAAGGTAAAAAAAGCCGGAAAAAAACTTACCATGTCCGATATTAATAAGTTGGAAGAGCCGTCTCATAAACAGGATATTCTTTATACAATACTCGGCGGTATTCTTGTTGCGGCAATTTCAATATTGCTTATGCTGAAAGCCAGAGACAAAATGATTGAAGTTACCGGTGAAAGAGCAAATTATGATGTAAGTGATGAACCAAAACCCGGCAGTAAAAAGAAAGAAAAGCCTAAAATCAACACAACTATTAAAAATCTGGATAAGCGTTATACAAAGCCTGTTACAATGCCTGTTCATCCTGCTGATAAGCTTGTGCCGGGTCCGGAGTCTGAAAAGCCGGAAAATGTTCAGGAAGTTGAAAATGTTGTCGATCTGGACGAATTGTTAAATGAGAAAAAAAGCAAGCCAAAACCGCCGCTTCCGGAAGTGCCGGTAAATGAAGCGCTCGAGGATTTCTTAAGTTCTTTCAATTTTGAGACTGGTGAGTCCGAAGAGGATTCGGATGATAGTGACGGGAATAAAGGAATTAATGAAGAACTTTATGATAAATATATTAACGATAAGAACTTGGAGTTCTCAAAAGACGATGTCGAGAAGATAGAAACATTGATGAGCGGTGAAATCAGTGATGAGGCTTTGCGTAAAGCTTCTGATTTTCTTGAATCTTCTGAAAAGAACAAAAAACCTACCCCGATTGAAGTTCTGGAGAAACTTGTTACAACTTATACGGTAGAACAGAATATAACTTTCACAAAAGAAGATGTTGAAGCTTTATATAAGTTAATCAGTGTAGAAATTGACAAAGATTTTGTAAACGACTTAAGAACCAATCCGGGTCGTATGCAGGAAATGCAGGATGAAATTGCAAGACAGAAGTCAAAACCTCACAAAACTTCAGAGCTTCTAACATTGAATGTAAAAGACATGCTCCCTGATTTATCAGAAGCATTAAAGAAGCAGGGCGGAAGAAGGATAGAATCAGAGGTTAAGCCGCAGGTTATATATGCAAGTGAAGGGTATGAGGTCAGGACTTTAAAATTAAGTAATGATGCTTTGCCTGATTTATCAAAAGAGATTAATAATGAAGAGGCGTATAGGACCCGTCCGTCTGATGACATTATGTATGCAGATACAAACTATGAAGTTCAGACAATGTCTATAGCTAATGAGCTTCCTGATCTGGAGGATATGCTTAAACATCCTGAAAAGTATGAAGAGCCGAAACCGGAGGAAGTTAAAGTCGATGAAGAAGCACTGCTCAAAAACATAACAAATGTTACTTTTAAGCCATTTGATGACGGTACAAGAGAATTTGAAGTTATAAATGATATTCCTACAGTTTCGGATATGCAGGAAGAATTTAATCAATTTGGCGAGGGTTTTGAAATTGTCAATGAAGAAGAATATGTTCCGGCTGCAGAGGAGAACGAACAAAATGACTTTGAAACACTCTATGACGGCAAGTATGTTGATTTTGACAGTGATGCTTCTTCAATGGCAGAAGTAAATAAACAAGCCGAGAAAAGTGATGATTCAAAATTGAATATATCTGCAGGGGAAGAAAAACTCGCAGAAACCGGAAAAGAGGAATCTTTAACACAATACGGCGCAGACGGAGGGGAAGATTTTAAAGGTAATGAAAATGACACTCTAGAAGGGGCTCAGGAAAATGATAGCCGTTCTGACGGAGAATCTGAAGCCGATAAATTATTAAACCGGATTAAAGCTTTTGAAAAACAGAGAAAAGCTAAGAATGAAGCACGAAGGCAAGCCAATCAGACAGTCAAAGAAATAAAACCGGAAAATATTCCGGAGTTTTGCATACTTGACGGCGAGAGGTATTCTATAGTAAGTGCTTCTAATTTCACTGAAAATATGGGATGTTATCTTGCAAAGAATGATAAAGGGTATTCTATCATAGGGTTTTCGGGCGATAATGTATTTAAAATTAAATATTATGAAAAACTGGATACTGAAAGAATACAGTCACGGATAAGTGAGAAACTTCCGGACGGAACTTCCAGATATATTATAAGACTCGGCATTCACAAGTTTATTTTGAATGTAAAAGATAATAATATGGAGTTTGTAATGGATTTATGCTAAAAAAGCTCATAATCCTTTTAGTTTTATCTTTAATTTTAAGCGGATGTGTGAGAGATAAGAGGATAGAAGTGACTTTTTCGTCATGGGGTTCTGTGACGGAGGTCGGAATTCTGAATAGAATTATAAGTGAATTTGAGAAAGAAAATCCGGATATCAGGATTAATTTTATACATATACCGCAAAATTATTTTCAGAAAATCCATTTGTTATTTGCCTCTTCTCATCCTCCCGATGTGATTTTTTTGAATAATTTATATCTGCCTTTGTATGTATCACAACTGGAAGACCTGACGGATTTTGCAGATAAAAATGCATATTATTCTGAGAGTCTGAAGGCATTGAGTTATGAAGGAAGATTGTATGCAGTTCCGAGGGATATTTCAAACCTTGTTTTTTATAGAAACAGGGATAGAATTAAAGACACTCCGGAAACGCTGGATGAACTTATGGAGATATTGGAAGAGAGCAATAAATACGGTGTGAGTTATGAGCGGGATGTTTATTTTATGTTTCCGTATATATTGACAATGGGCGAAGATATTTACCATCCGGATAAATCACTAAAGTTTTATAAAAACCTTGAAGGGAAGTATGCTCCATCTCCGGAGGATGTCGGGAGTTCAACGCTTGCACAAATGTTTCTGGACGAAAAGATAGGACTGTACCTGTCAGGCAGATGGATGTATCCAAAAATCAGCGAAAAAGCTAACTTCAACTGGGATGTAATAACCTTTCCCGGTATTGTTCCCATGGATGCGTCGGGATGGGCTGTTTCTAAAAGTTCTAAACATAAAGAAGAAGCAAAAAGATTTGTAAAATACTTATCATCACCGGAGAGCAGTGAATATTTTCTTGGCACGGGTTTGATTGTACCCGCAAGAATTGATGTTTCAAAGAAAATTGATAATAAAATTTTTCTTAATGCTGTAAGTAAATCCGGAGTTATACGGATTGATAAAAATTATAAAAAAAATGTCGACAAGATGAATAGAGAATTTTTTAAGTAAATTAACTGTCAGGCATATCCGCCGTATATTATGATAAAAAAGAATAAAGCAGCTCATAAGCCGTGTTCTGTTCGGGAAAAAATTTCCTTGATAATCATCTGTCTGGTCTTTGGATTACTCCAAAGCTCAAGCGGTTTTAAAGGCTCGGCGGACACCTCAAACGCCTTTTTGCCTTGCATCCGACCGGGGTTTAGCCAGCCGGTATTTTTCAATACCGCTGGTGAAGCTCTTAACTCACCGTTGCACCATCGCTCCTGCCTTATAAAGGCGGTTAGCAGTATTTTTTCTGTGCCACTGTCCGCCAGCTTGCGCTGCCCGGAGTTTCTCCGGCGGTCTGTCCTTGGATGCACGGACTTTCCTCACCCTTAAGGGCGCGATTATCCGGCTGCTTTATTCTTTTTTATTATAACATAATATAATACTATTGTTGAGCCGGCAGACTGAATTAATATTAACTGAACAATAAAAATCAAAACAAAGATTTTACATCTAAAACAGTTTTTAATTTAAGAGCATAAATATTTGTACGATTCAATAGTGCAAGTTTTACCGCATCTTTCTCCGTTGTTACAATATTACCCTCAATATCTTTAATATCTACTAAAGAGTATTGATGATGATCGTCAAAACTTATTTTGTCTTTTATTTTGTAATCTTTCTCAAGAAACGCATAAAACTGCTCCGGCTGACCTATTGCAGATAATGCAATAATTTCGGAGTCTTTTTCCAGGTGCTCTCCGGTTATAATATTATAAACATAATCAGGCTCTGCTTTTGCAACAAAAGACTTAATTCCCTGTTTTTTTGTCATAATTTTGGCAATTTTTTCTGCTCTTGTATGGTCAATATTTTTGCTTACAATAACAAGCCTGTCAATTCGTCCGAATCCTTCAAGCCCTTCTCTTAGAGGTCCTGCCGGTAATAAATTTTCATTTCCGAACATTTTTTCAGAATCGACAAGCACAATATTTAAGTCTCTGTAAATTTTTCTGTGCTGAAATGCGTCGTCCAAAATTATTTTAGTAACCCCGAGTTTCTCAATCGCATATTTAGCAGCCTTAACTCTGTTTGAACAGGTCAAAACCGCACACATATTAAGATTGACAGCAAGCCAGTAAGGTTCATCTCCCGCCATATCTGCTTTATAGTAAAGGTTAATCCCGTCAGAAATTACATTGACTTTTTTGTTATTTAATTTCCCGCCGTATCCGCGTGAAATTATACATACCTTCTCGCCTTTTTCTACAAAATATTTAGCGATTTCCGCAACAACAGGCGTTTTACCGACTCCGCCGGTTGTAAAATTTCCCACAGAAATTACATAAGCGTCAACTTTTTGAGACTTCAAGATACCTTTGTCATATAAAAAATTTTTTAGTCCGCTTCCTGCGCCGTAAAATATTGAACAAAATTTAAGCAGTCTAAATAAAGCTCCCTTTGGTTCTTTTGTATAATGAAGTTTTGTTATTTGGGTTTTCAGATTCAATGCTTACTCCTGCCATCCATGAAAAACACACTTATCCCTCAACAATGGCTTTGAAATGTTCAAAATCTTCCATTGTATCTATTCCTACAGGAATATTCTCTACAACCGCAACTTTAATTCTCATTCCGTTTTGAAGCGCTCTTAACTGTTCCAGACTCTCAGCCATTTCACAAGGCGTCTGGGCAAGTTTTGTCATTTTAAATAACGCTTCGCGCTTGTAGCCGTATATTCCTAAATGTCCGTAGAATTTTGATTTTCCTTTGTTCCGCTCAAACGGGATTTTTGAGCGCGAAAAATACATTGCATAATTATTCACATCAAACACGCATTTTACAAGGTTAGGGTTGTTAATTTCATGCTCTTCTTTAATTTCTCTGACCAGAGTAGAAATATCCGTATTTTCATCTGCTTTAATATCTCTTATTACAAGCTCAATATTCGATTCCTCAATCAAAGGCTCATCACCTTGAAGATTAATTATATACCCGATTTCCGGATGGCGTTCGGCAACTTCGGCAATTCTGTCGCTTCCGCTTTTATGCTCGGAAGATGTCATCTCAACTTCTGCCCCAAAATCTTTACAGGCGTTGAATATAAGTTCATTATCCGTTGCAACAATTACCCTGTCGGCGCCGGAAGCCGTTGAAGCTTTTTCCCATACCCACTGAATTATAGGCTTATTTTTTGCCCTCAAAAGCGGCTTGCCTTCAAGCCTTGAAGAGCCGTACCTTGCCGGTATTATAATTGCTGTTTGTTTTTCCATATATCCTCCCTGTCTATTTAGTTGCATTAATAAACACTGCATTAGTCTTTAAACTAATTTCTCTTCCTGACAGATAATTCTGTACATCCTGCATATATTTGTCGACCGTAGCTTCGTCAAAATATTTTAAAAACCTTTCTCGTGTAGAAGGCTGATCCGGAGACGGCGGATTGATAAACCATTCTCTTACCATATTAGGCTGAACCACATATCTTGAGCGTACTTCCTGCAATTTAATATCAGGTTTTGAAAATCCGGCAATTTCCAGATTTGTTTTTAGAGTGTGTTCATTAAAATTACAAAGAGAATCCAGCGGGTTTTCCATAATCTCGTTTTCTGCCCGCTTAAAATCTTCATACTTATCAATAAATTTCGGGTCTAAAATCTCCCAATATCTCGTATTTGAACTGATAATCGGCTCAAATGCGCATAATTTTCCGCCCGGTTTTAAAACTCTGTAAATTTCACTGATTGCCGGCTGCTTATTTACAACATGCACAAGTACCGAACGCATAAGAGCTTTGTGAACCGTACTTTCCGGAAGCGCTATATGTTCAACCGGACATTTTAACAGTTCATATCCCGTAGTTATTCCGGCTTCGTCAAGTATTTTCTTGCAATCATCAAGACAATCCTGAAACATGTCGGAAAAAATAACCCTTCCCTTGCAATCCTGCTGCTCCAGAGCCTTAAACGCAAGTAATCCCGTCCCCGTTCCGATATCCAATACAACGTCATAAGGCTTTATATCCGCATAAACCAGAATTACATCCCTGACAGCCTCAAGCCAGCGCATAGTCTGTTCCTGCATTTCAGGTGTTTGCCCCGCAAAGCGGTTTTGTTTCAGCCACTGCGTCCAATTCTTGCAAATCTCACTCATTCTTCCGTCCTTTTAACACATCACTTCGCTCTATCACTCGATTATACAATATTTTACAAAACTTATCAATCTAAAATCAGCAAAATAAAAGCAGGTCATCCGTTTGAATGACCTGCTTTCTATAAGTTTTCCTATTATGATAAAATTGCACGTGAAAATTCTTTAAAGAAATCAACTCCGTTTTTTACATGATCCTGAACTTTTTCAAAAGAACTCCAAACGTCCTTTGAAGTTATACCTTTTGTAGAGTACTTACCCTTACCTTCAAGAATTTTATCTCCTTTTGTAATAAGGCATTCCAAATAAGTATCCGAGGTCATAAATCTTGCTGTAGAACCATCCTTAAGAGGAACACTTAATTGTTTTACGTTTTTTAAATTTTTAACAAAGTTTCCTTTGCATGATATCGGGGTTACACTATTTATATTCATACATTCCATCCTTTCTATGAGTTTGAAAAACCCGTAAAAAAAATTTTTTGCTATTCTAAATCTTAAATCTTTTATAAAATTTTTATTAAAAAAGCTTCCTGTGTTTATCAGGAAGCTCTAAGTATTTTTATTTTACACTGCATAAACGCTTACTTGTTTTCTATCGCGTCTGTGCGGTTCAAATTTAACCTGTCCGTCAATCAACGCAAACAAAGTATCATCTGAACCAATGCCTACATTGTTACCCGGATGAATTTTTGTTCCTCTCTGACGAACAAGAATATTTCCTGCTTTTACAACTTCACCGCCGAACTTCTTTACACCTAATCGCTTGGCTTCAGAATCACGACCGTTGCGGGTTGAACCCATACCTTTCTTATGTGCCATTTTTATTTCTCCTTTTTTAACTATCTTTATCGGGTGACATCGGTTAAACTTACTTATTTAACTTATCTTTCCCTGTCCCCCTCTGCTGACCTTGCTACTGGCTGGCTGCATCGGGCGTTTCTTTTTTTGTTTCGGGTGACATCGGTCAAACTTACTTATTTAACTTATTCTTCCCCTCGCCCCTTGTGGGAGAGGGATGAATTTCTTAGTGAGCGTTTAGCGAACTTAGAAATTCGGGTGAGGGGTTAACCCTCGTTTAAGATTGCTTCAAGCTTGTTCCTGTCAACCAGACTAACTTTTATTCCCGCTCAGCGTTTGCCGAACTTCTAACTAAGCTTCAGCAGTTTCACCTTCAGCTTTTGCTTTGGATGCAGTAGTTCTGATTTTGTTAATCATAACTCTTGCAAACCCTTGTCTGTGACCCTGTTTTTTTCTGTAACCTTTTTTAGGTCTCTGTTTGAAAACGATAATTTTCTTAGCTCTGTCAGTTTTGATAACAGTGCCTTCAACTTTAGCGTTAGCAACGTATGGCTGACCAACTTTTGACTTCTTACCGTTAACAATCATAACGACTTTATCAAAAATGACTTTTGCGTCTTTTTCTTCGCCTAACAATTCAACGTCAACATAACGTCCTTCTTCAACCTGGTATTGTTTACCACCTGTTTCGACTATTGCGTACATTGTATTTCCTTTCTTTTTTCGGGAATCGTAGGGAGTAAGGTTTTCGGCAAATAGTCCTCCAGCCTGAATTCTGCCCGTTTAGACACGATTAACCCATCTAATACTATTTATATATAATACATGTACCACAAGGGCTTCGGGGGTGTCAAGGCTGGAACTTTAAATTTGTTTACATTTTTTTGCTCTTAGTTTTTGCTGGGTTTTGAGTATAAATTGTTTAATCGTAGAATAGTATCCGATAGCAAGCACGAGCGACGCCGTGACCCAGGCAATAGGACCGGCGTAGAATACGCCAAAATAACCGATTCTTACGGCAAGATAAACCGCGGCAAAAGCTCTCATTAAGAGTTCCCCGGCTGAGGCAAGCATAGGTATAACGGCTCGCCCGAGACCTTGCAGGGCGTTACGGTAAATAAAGATTTGCGCGAGGAAGAAGTAGAAAATTGAACTTACAAACAGGTAGGAGTGTGCTATTTGTACAATATCTTCATTTTTGTATCCGACAAAAATTCTGACAAAATGTCCGCCCCAGAAATGCATAATAAATGCCATAACAATACTCAATCCGACATTAATTAATGAGGCTCTTTTAACACCGTAGCGGATTCTGGAGAAGTTTCCGGCGCCGAAGTTTTGAGCGACAAAGGACGCCAGCGCGACACCGAAAGAAATCATCGGAAGCGTCGCAATTTGTTCGATTCTGAGAGCGGCGGTAAAGGCTGCAATAATATCTGGACCGAAGGAGTTGCACACACTCTGGATTATAAGAATGCTTGTGCCCAGAATTGCAAACTGGGCAGCCATCGGAAGCCCGACTTTTATATGTTCAAGCGCAAATTTGTAATCCTCTTTCCAGTCAAAAATCCAGTCCTGTTTTTTGAGATGAAGAATCGGGAAATGTTTTTTTACATACCAGATACAGAGCAGAGCGGAGAATGCTTGCGAGAGAACTAACGCGCAGGCAGAGCCCGGGACTCCAAGGTGAAATTCAAGTATGAAGAGGAGCGCAAGGAAAATATTCAGAACAGAGGCAATAATTAAGCAGTATAAAGGTGTCATACTGTCTCCTAACGCTCTTATCACGCTTGCCAGAAGGTTATAAAAATTTGCAATAATAAGTCCTGCAATAACTATCTGGATATAATAGAAAGCGTCTTTGTAGATTTCCGCGGGAACGTTCATCAGCTTAAGGATTACAGGCATAGAAAACGCGCATACAACGGTAAACGCAAGAGTTAAAGCGCAGCTGAGAATTGTTGACATAGTAACCGAGCGCCTGACGCCTTCAAAGTCTTTAGCGCCGAACCTTTGCCCTGTAATAACTGCAAATCCGTTGGTCATACCGACAATTATAAACATAATGAGGAAAAACAGAGGGGACACGGCGCCAACGGCAGCTAGCGCATCCATTCCAAGGGTTCTTCCTACAATAATAATATCTGCAATGTTATAAAACTGCTGGAAAATATTCCCGATAAGAAGCGGGATAGAAAACAGCAGCATTATTTTAAGCGGAGCTCCCTTTGTTAAGTCATTAATCATTTCGCTAGCCTCAATAATATTATAAATAAAAAAAATTTTATTTGGCACCGGTTTTTGCCGGTCAAATTAAAAAATGAGGTTAAAATCCTTGTAAAAACTAAAAGCATAACATTTTGTATAAAATGTTACGCTTATCTAATAATTTATAAAGACTTCCATGTAGTATTATAGCATATTACAGAAATTTGTGAACCCCCCTTGTGTTATATTTCAAAAAAAATTTTGAAAATATCAATCCTGTATTTATGCGGATTTGAGGCATAATTTTGCGTAACATTTTATACAAAATGTTATGCGGAATTAGAAAAAGAATTCCTAAAAAGTGCTTATTTACTTGATAAGACAAAAAGCTCCGAAAAATTATTCGTTCTTTATGTAAGGAGCGGGTATCGGGGAAAGCCGGTACCTTTTCTTTCAGAAATTAAGTTACCCCATAAGGATATAGATATGCAGAATAAGAAGAAAATTTATACGCCTCCGTAATCGGTTTGCTGGTACTGGCGCGACGGTTGAACGACAGCGCGTCTCTCTCCCTGTATGAGGGAGAGAAGGAGAGGGTGATAAGCTTGGAAATCAGCACCCATCCTAACCTTCCCTCAAGGGAAGGAACAGCGCAAGGTCGGTCGCTTAAAGACACAACAGTTGAGCGACAGCGCAAAATAAATGTAGGTTGGGTTTACTAACCCAACATTAACTGAAAATCAGCCCCTCTCCCGGGGTAAATATATCCCAACCGGACGTATAACTACAAATCGGGCGCCGGCACGGGGCGAGGGAAACTCTACAGGGGATATCAGTCCCTCTCCCGCATTCGTAACTTTCGCCTTTCGGCTCAAGAACTACTGCCCCTCTCCCGGGGTAAATGTATCCAAACCGTATAACTACAAATCGGGCACCGGCAAGGGGCGAGGGAATCCCCCCCCAAAAAAAAACAACAACAGTAACCCAAAAAGGAACCGAAACATGAGTATATCATTCAGCGGATTAGCATCAGGACTTGACACCTCGTCGTGGGTGGAATCATTGACTGCGCTTAGAGAAGCTAAGGTTGAGACTTATGAAGAGGAAAAGACTTCTGTAGAATCTTTACAGGAGACTTTGAGCAACATTAAGTCCTTTTTCTCGTCGTTCAGATCTATGATTGAGAAGGTAACAGATGCGAGTTTTGGTATTCCGACGATGGATATTTTTGCGCAGAAGCTTGCGACTTCGACTGATACGAGTGTTTTAACTGCAGCGGCTACTACGGAGGCAGAAGAGGGTACTTATGATGTGTTTGTTGATAAGCTTGCGACTGAGACTCAGGCAATAAGCGGGTTAAACACGACAAAGACTATTATTGAATCCCAGACGGCTACATTGGATTCTTCATTAAAGAGTATCGGGGTAAGAGCCGGAGAAATCGGGGTTACGGTGAATGGTACGAAGCACGTTTTAGAGCTTGCGGAAGATGATACGATACAGGATTTGATTAAGAAACTCCAGAATATCGGCGTGAGTGCTAATTACAATGAAACGAGCGGGATATTCAGCGTAAATCTTGACAGTGATGATATTGATGACACGTTGACAGTGCAGGATGACGGGACTGTTGGTACGGGGATTGTTGAGGCGTTGAATTTAAGCGAGACCGGCGGATATGAGAGCGGTGAGTTAAAACTCACTAATTCACAGACTGTAACTGTTGTTGCGACTGACGGGACAAAGTTATCAGAACTGGGAGAAATAAATTCAGGCAAGATTCAGATTAATGCGAATAATACAAGCTTTACGATAGATATAAGCGAAGATATGACGCTTAAGGAGCTTGTGGATAAACTTAATGCAAACGGTGTCAACGCTTCTCTTGGCAAAGACGGAGTTTTAACTATAACCGACGCGGAAATAGTTGATGCCGGAAATACCGGAATTTTGGAGGGGCTGGGACTTGAGACGGATGTAAATTCAAAGACTCAGACTTCAAAGGGTTTAAGTTATGAAGCTGTAATTACAACGGTCGAGAAAGCAGACGGCAGAACAAAACTCGGAGAGCTTGAGGGCTGGGAAGATTCAATCACAAGCCTTGTTGCTGAGAATACATCGGGCTTAAAAACTACAATTAGTGTAAATAAAGATACGACACTTGATGAAGTTGTGACGAGGCTTAAGGATGCCGGCGTAAGCGCTGTATTAAATTCTGACGGGGTTTTAACAGTATCAGGAGGCGAAGTTTCCGGAGCTGCTGCGGATTTGCTCGGGATATCAAGCGGGAGTGAGAACACGAGTAATATTTATACAAGCGGGAATACGCTTTATACAACGAAAGTTGACTATGCAAACAGATATAATACGCTCAAAGAGCTTGGTATAAACCTTTCTGTTCCGTCCGGCGAAAAAGGTTTTGCGGTTTATGATTCAAAGAATCAGCTTGTTGCAGAATTGAATTTTAATGAAAATACGACAATTGATGATATTTTCACCGAGCTTGCCAAACACGGAATAACGGGTAATATTTCAAACGGCGCAATCTCTCTGTACAGTTCCAAGGGTAATTTTGTCCGCGGAAGCATTGTAGAGCAGCTAGGCATTACAGATGCAATGGAAGTCACAATGACAGGTTCTGTTGGCGGTAATTTTGCAATAACAACCGCAATAGAAGCCACAAGTACATTTGCTGAAGCCGGTGTGAAGGCTGCAGGAAGAAGTTTGAATATAAAAAATAAAGGCGGCAACATTATGGGTACAGTCTCTATAACAAGCAATGCACAAACATTTCAGGACTTATTTGATATGCTTGCAAATTATGATATAAAAGCCAACCTTTATGACGGATATATAACCCTGTCATCAAATGATTATTATGTAGACGGAGATCTGGCAGACATTCTCGGTATTGATGTTGTAGAAGGAACCAAAACCGCCGGCAAAACTCAAAATGCACTTAAAAGTTTATATAATACTATTTATACAGGTGTAGCAACAGAGGCTTCTGCAATTGGGAACTATGTTGAGGCAAGCCAGAGCTTCTATCAAGATGCATTTGATGCTCTTGATGGAAGTACAGAAGCTGGATATTTAATTATTAGAAAAGGGGATAATAAAGAATACATTACAGTAAAAAAATCAACAACATTTGGAGAACTTTTTACAAAATTAGAAAAATATGGTATCGAAGCCAGCCTGGTTAATGGTGTAATTTCCTATGATTTTTCTAACATTGACCCTGATATAGAGATTTCACAGGAAGGTGTTGTTCATGAATATATATATAGTTATGCCAGCTCTGATGGAATGCACTACGAAACCAGGTCATACTCAACCACCCTTGATACTTTGGAGATAGCAGGAAAATCATTCTTTAAAACAACAACAATAACTACAACATCAACCCAGGGTATAAGCACCACATCATCGTCTTCGTATGTAGAGCTTACTTCAGATCCAATAACAGATAGTGCAAGATTTGGTGATTTGAATTTAGCCGGAAAGACACTGGTACTATCTAACGGCAGTACTTACAAAACTATTACAATTAGTTCTACTATGACTGTAGGAGATTTGAAAAACACCCTTGCTCAGCAATATAACACGACCATGACGGTAGTAGATAATAAATTCAAGTTTAAATACAACTATAACGGACAGAGCAATCCATATTACGTAACTTTAAACGGTACTTTTTTTGAATATTACGGCTTATATTATTCTTATACAACAACTACTACAAATACACTTGTTACAGGAAGTAAGTTTACATATACTGCATCTAACGGACAAACATCTGTACTAACTGAATCTACAGAATTATCAGATTTAGAGATGATGACTTCTTGGATATCATCACCATACATTTATTTGTATAGAAACTACAATACTGATTCTTATTATAAAACCATAAATCTGCGTGACTATAGGAGTTATACTGTTGGAGAAATGATAGATGCGCTTAAAGATGAAGGACTAATACTATCAATAAATAATGGTCAATTATCAATTGGTATAAATGATGATGAAATATGCGGATTTAAGATAGCGCCTGGACGAAATTATACTTCATTTTTAGGTCTTAATGCTGGTATATATTATTCAACAGAAGTCTCAACCGCTAATAAGATTAACTCCTATAATCGTCCGGTAAAAGAAGATTACAAACTAGTTGATATGGGTATGCAGACAGGTACTGTCAATATTCTCAGAACAATTGATATAGCAAGCGGTTCTAACATAAGACATAATATGACAATTACCGAATCCACCACTATAGGTGATTTAGTTGACTGGGTTAACAGGGAAGTTGACGGGATTTCAGCTTCATTTTCCGACGGGAAACTCACACTCACCGGCAGTGATTCTACTTATATCAACTGGCTGGATAGCAACTTTGCATCTCTATTCAATCTTGCTTACGGGCAGGATAAAACTTTCAAAGTAACAACACAAACCCAGAAAATTGTTACGCCTAACAATTTTCAGACCTCACAATTATATACCGGAATCCAGACCAACCAAATTTTATACAACAACGATACCACACTCGGAGATTTGGGGCTTGAGGGAGAAGGAACTGTCTCTATATTGACAAAAGAAGGTGTAAGCAGGCGGTTTACGGTCGATTCTTCTACTACTTTTGCCGAGTTTAACCGGCTCCTCGGAGACGGAGTATCCTTCACCTGGAACAGTTCAAGTACAACACTTACACTTGCAGGTACGGAACAAGCCTGGATAACATCCATGTCCGATAACCTTGAATCAGCACTCAACATTACTGTCGGGCTGAATAAGAGTTATTCCAATACAAGCAGTGGTAAAGCCAACGCGGTATCCGATCGTCAGGTAGTAGTTTCAACAGGACAAAGCGGAGATACCAGCGCATATCATACCACGTATTCCAATAAAACTATCGGTTCGATTTTCGTCTTAGGTACAGGCGCCGCCGAAGGCGGCGCAACACTCGCGTCTCTCCAAAAACCGGACGGAACTGCCCTGACTTTTGACACCTCCGGAAATGCTTCACTCATTATCAACACTCAGGACAAAGAAGGTTTTGCAAGGAATACCACAATTAATTTTAACAAAACACAATCCCTTAATTCCGTATTCAACACCCTTGCTTCCTACGGAATAAACGCCTCCATCGACGGCTCCGGAAGAGTTGTTATAACTTCAACCTCGCTGGCAGACTTCAACATCTCCGGCTCTCTCGGTGATTTTCTGCTCGGAGATTATGTCAAAAACTACGACACAAAAACAGAAGGTCTGAAAAAAGTTACAACCGCAACTCAAAACACTGCCGCAACAGAGGATACTCTCCTCTCAGAATTCGGCGTAACATCCGGCGAATTCTACATCTACAATAACGGCGTCAGATACACTGCTCTAATCTCTTCTGATGAAACACTCGGTTCTTTTATGAATACGCTTGAATCTTTCGGAATCCAAACCGGATTAATGTCCTCCGGCACAGAGTCAAAACTCCTTGTTCTCGGACAAGGAAACTCTTACATCTCCAAGTCCAACAACTCGGCAAATGCCTCAAATATCGTGGAACAACTTTTCGGAAGTTCAGCTCCCGACACAAGTCTAAGCTATTCTTCTTCCGGAGAAGTATATAAAACCGTTACCTCAATTCAAACCGCGACCGAGGATGCCAGCCTGAGCGCTTTCGACACCGCATGGGGCGGAACTACGCTTAAAACAGCCGGTAATCTCGTGATTGCAACTCCTGACGGTAATATCAGCACTATCAAAATCAGAGAAACAGATACAATAGGCTCGCTTATTGACAAGCTCGAAACAGCAGGAATTACAGCAAGTTTCAATAACGGCAAACTCTACATCTACGGCGGCGCAAGCATCGTGGCAAACGGTACAACCTCTTCCCTCGGAAACCCGAACGCCGGTCTGGAACTTAATCTTAAAAACAATCTCGACGGCATGATGTTCAGCACCGATAAAGTCCAAGAAACTACCACAATTATCGAAGAACACTCCTTCTCCGCCGCATCATACGCTGATTTGAACACAAAATTAAGCACGCTTAATATTACAGGCGGAACTCTCTCAGTCTACAGAAACGGGCAAAAAATCCTCCTGAACATCGAAGCAGATGATACGTTCAGCGACCTGCGCGCTATGCTCGCCTCAAAATATTCAGACTTAGACCTGAAATTCGAAGAAGGACACCTAATCTTCTACTCCAAAGACGATGATGTCTCCGTAGAAGTCGGTAACACAACCGACACGTCAAACTTCCTCGCCGTTACGGGTTTAATAAAAGAAGATAACCAGGCTAAAAGCGCAAGAGCTTTGTATACCGTAAATTCTGACTCTCTTGTTACAGCTGACGGAATCTTCAGGGCAGGAAAAGTTACAACAGGCTCCTTCACAATCGGTACTGCTGTTATTAACATCGGAAGCAACACCACAATCGCTGACATTGTATCACAAATTAACAACAACGAAGATACAAATGCAACCGCCTACTGGGACAGCATAGACGGCAAACTCGTTATTGAAGCAAGAACCTCTGGCGCGGCGCTCATTAACATCGAAGCAGGAACAAGCAACTTCACTGATATTATGGGCTACACTTCTTCCGAATGGAATCCTGACGGAACAATAAAATCAACCCGAATGAACATAGAAACCCAAACCCTCGGAAGCAACGCCCAGTTCAGAATCAACGGAACAAGTTATACAGCTTCTTCTAATACCGTTACAAGTGATATTACAAGGCTCAAAGGCGTTACGCTTAACCTCAACGGATTAACAGCCGGCTCCGCGGTAAAAGTTACAGTAGAAAACGACAAAGAAAGTGTTGCGACTGCTCTATCCGATATTGTAGATTCCTACAACGAACTTATGAAAAACGTTGACGAGGCTATTGCGAACGACGGCGCTCTCCATAACCAGACAACTCTTAAGATGATTAGAAACCAGCTCAGAAGCCTTATGACAAGTTCCGACAGGGGCGCAACAATATTCCGAAACCTCGATGCAATCGGTATCTCCGTTGATTCGGCGAGCGCAAGCAATATTTCTACATCAAATTCAAGTATTATTAGCCTGACATTTGATAAAGAAAAATTCTTTGACGCATACGAAGCCGAGCACGACGCTGTTAAAGATCTCTTAATCGGCGGAGTTGATAACAAAGGTATCTTTACGCAGGTGGAAACTCTTCTTGAGAACTCGCTGCAGGCTGTATCAGGATATTTTGCTATCACTGAAAAGTCTTTCCAGAGACAAATCGATAATCTGAATGAAAAAATCCGAAAAGAAAATACTGCTATAGAAAAATACCGCGCAAGACTTGAAAAGAAATTCTCTTCAATGGATCTCCTCATCGGTCAAATGCAGCAGCAATACAGCTCCTTCCTCGGGGTGTAATAT
>CALUVI010000010.1 GCA_944324185.1 Candidatus Gastranaerophilales bacterium
TTATTGCTATATCCTTGTCCGGAGTGAGCGCGGCTGTAAAATGTAACAATAATCGAACGACAGCGCACATTCCTTCCACAGCCGAGGAAGGTTAGGATGGGGGTGAAGTTATATAAGCAGTCAATTTGAACCCCACCCGCATTTGTAGCTCACTAACGTTCGCACAACTGCGACCTCCCCAATCGGAGAGGTAAGCGCGTTTATCCAGAGTAACAAGGATAGAGCGACAGCGCGCGTTCCCACGTACTTTTTGAGAATAGGAAATATAAATTCATCTGATTAATTTTCTGTTGTATAATTGAATAATGAAGGGAGTGTGGTATGAGAATTGACGGAAGAGAAAATAATCAGCTTAGAAAAATTAAGTTTACGCATAATTTTACAAAACATGCATTAGGTTCTGTTTTAACAGAATTTGGAGATACAAAGGTCATTGTAACTGCATCAGCTGAACTCAAGAAACCTAAGTGGATGGATGAGAATGACAACAGGGGATGGGTAACTGCAGAATACTCACTTCTTCCGGCTTCCACTAATACGCGCTGCAAAAGGGAAAGAGAAAAGATTTCCGGTCGCACGCAGGAAATTCAGAGACTAATCGGCAGAAGTCTCCGTGCCTGTGTTGATTTAGAAAAAATGTCCGGAGTTACAATAACAATTGATGCAGATGTTATTCAGGCTGACGGAGGAACAAGAACTGCCAGTATCTGCGGGGGATTTTTAGCGCTAAGAGACGCTGTAGATAAGCTATTAGAATCAGGAGACTTAAAAGAAAATCCTATAATAGAACCAATCGGCGCAATTTCCATTGGAATAGTTGACGGAGAAATCAAGCTGGATTTAAACTATGCAGAAGATTCACATGCCCGGGTTGATTCTAATGTAGTATTAACTCAAAGCGGTAAAATAGTTGACTTCCAAACAACATCCGAGGGCGAACCTTATGAATTTGAAAGAATGGTTGAACTTTTCAATATAGCCAAATCAGGCATAGATACTATAATCAAAATGTATTAGTCCTGCTTATTGACGGCGCTTTTTGTTGCTTGTAAACTTGTAAATAGATGTGTGGAGAGACAAAATGGAAGAAAACACTTTAAAAAAGTTTAACACTGCAAAATTTTTAAGTTTTGCACTGGGATTTTTCGGGCTGCAATTTGCCTGGCAGATGAGAATTATCCTATCAGGTCCTGTTACCGAAGATTTAGGCGCCGATCCGTTTTTGTTCGGCTTAATATGGCTTGCAGGTCCGTTTACCGGCATGGTTGTCCAGCCGGTTATCGGAGCGTTGAGTGACAAGACTGAATCAATTTTCGGTAGAAGAAGACCTTACCTGCTTGGCGGAGCACTTCTTTCAGCAGTTGCTTTATGGGCGCTTCCTAATTCGCAGCTTATTACAAACTTTATTTCTTCAACTCTTCATATAAAATTTCCGGAACTTGCAGCTTTATTCTTTGCAGCAATTATGATATGGATTCTGGATGCCTGCGTAAATATTGCGCAGGGTCCTTACAGAGCGCTTGTTCCTGATGTTGTTCCTCCTGAGCAGCATTCTATTGCAAATTCTTACATAAGCCTTGCAATAGGTCTCGGCTCAGTTGTTGCTGCAGGAACTGCCCCTTTCTTAAAATGGGCTTTTAATTACCAGATGTCTATAAATGCGCAATTTATTATGGCAGCTCTTGCTTTTGCTCTCGGTATGAGCTGGACTTGTTTAACAATAAAAGAGAAAAGATACGTAAGAAAAGACGAAGAGAAAAAAGAAAAATTTAACATTATTACAGCTTTAAAAGAATTTTTTGCACTCTCTCCGGAAGTCGGTAAAATTTGCTGGATGCAATTTTTTACCTGGATCGGTACAATGTGTATGATGATTTATTTTACACAATACTGTGTACACACGGTTTTTGGAGTTCCTGACCTTTCTGATGTTTCGGAAGTCGTTAAGTCAAGCTATGATTCAGCTGTCCTTGCCGGAACCAATTTCTCTTCCGTATGTTTTGCTCTTTATAATCTCGTTTGCTTTATAGTTGCAATTCCTATCGGTGTATTATCCGTAAAATACGGTAATAAAAGGGTTCATATTCTATCAATGCTTTCAATGGCGCTCGCGTATCTTGGTATGGCATTTGTTTTCAATGTAAAACTCATTGCATTATTTATGGCGATTGCAGGTATCGGCTGGGCAAGTATTTGCGCTCTTCCGTTTGCAATGCTCTCTCAATTTATAAAACCGGGAACAGAAGGCTCTGTTATGGGTATCTTTAATATATTTATTGCAGGTCCGCAGGTATTTGTCTGCACTCTGGTTTCTTGGATTATTAACAAATGCAGCTTTAACGTCATAGGAGGTGTTAATTATCACTGGGAATACACATTTATAATCGGCGCTATTTGCTTTATTACAGCTTGTATAATAGCTGCAGGCGTAAAAGAAAAAACTGTCAGAGGGTAATTTAATGGAGAATAATAAAAAAGGAAGAGTCTTTTTTATTTATCCCCCGTCTCCGGTTTTGAACAGAGAGGACAGGTGTCAGCAGCCTACGGAGGATTTGCTTGTAATTCCTCCTCTGCCGCCTACGGATTTAATGTATCTGGCAGCTATTGCGGAAGAATGCGGATATGAAGCAAAAATCAAAGATTATAGCCAGGGCGGAGATTTTTTGAAAGAATTAAGAGAGTTTAATCCGCATTTTCTTGTTGTAAATGTTGCAACACCAACTTTTCTCTCCGATATGGGCTGGATAAGGCAAGCAAAGGAAGCTATACCTGCAATTATAACAATTGCAAAAGGCGCTCCGTTTTTAACTTACAATACTAATGCAATCTATGAAAATCCTTTTCTTGACTATGTAATTATGGGTGAAGCAGAGTTTACTCTGAGAGATATTTTAAACGGAGTTCCGGATGAGGACATTTTAGGAATTTGTTACCGCAAAAATTTTCAGGCTGAGAAAAATGAAAAGAGACCTTTTATTGAGGATTTAGATCTTTTGCCTTTTCCTGCAAGACATCTTGTCGACAATTCACACTACAGACGTCCTGATAACGGAAAAGTTCAGGCTGTAATAAAAGTTGCCCGCGGATGCCCTTTCCATTGCTTTTTCTGCCTTGCAACACCTGTTTCCGGCTCAAAGGTACGGGTAAGATCTGCCGAAAACATTATTGCTGAAATAAAAGAATGTGTTGAAAAATATAACATTAGAAACTTTCTTTTCTGGTCAGATATTTTTAATCTGAATAGAGACTGGACAATTGATTTATGCAAAAAAATTATAGACAGCGGTTTAAAAATCACGTGGTCATCAAATACAAGGGCGGATACAATGGATGATGAGATGGCTAAAATGATGTACAAATCCGGCTGCAGGCTTGTGAGTATTGGCGTAGAGAGCGGTTCGCAAAAAATGCTTGATTGTATCGGGAAAAAAATTACACTGGATAACATTAGAAATACGGTCAAAATTCTTAAAAAGAATAAAATAAAAATCTATAACTATTTTGTAATAGGGCTACCGTGGGAAACGGAGGAAACCGTAGAAGAAACTATAAAATTTGCAATAGAGCTTGACAGTAACTTTATAAGTTTTTATACGGCAACTCCGCTTCCCGGAACAAAGTTTTTTGCGTACGCTATGATGAATAAGCTTACAGAAGGCAATATGGATTTTAGAAGTGCGTACTATGCTCCGGTCGTAAAATCCCATGAACTTTCTAAAGAAAGAATCTTTGAACTTCACAAACAAGCTGTAAGGCGGTTCTATCTTAGACCTGAATTTATCCTGAAAACCCTGCTATCTTTGAGAAGTTTTGCAGAATTCAAGAATTATTTCATTGCAGGAATTAATCTTCTTTATCATAAATAGGTCTTACTCACTTGTCAGAGATATTTACCCCGCCCCTTCATCCCTTTAAACCCGGTTCGGCGTCAGAACCTGTAATCTTCTTTCTCAGGACAAAAGTTAGCTTAGGAAGCGCAACCGCAAGCAAAATACTGCTAATTCCGACGTTTGCCAGAATATTTGCTGATTTTACCATAAGAGCTTTTTTTGCGTATTTATCTATATTATTTGTTGCTTTTGCTTCTTTTGCAAATTTTTCCACTTCTGTTAAGAATTTTTCAATTCGTTTTTCGTCAACATAGGCTCTCGGGTCTCTCACCCTACTTTTTAAATATCTGACCCCGCAATATTTTTCGCACAGTTTGGAAATTTGCGAATCTGGATTCTTATCAAGATAATCAATATAATTTCCTTTTGGAATATTTAAAGTTCCATCCTTTATAGAGTTAATAAAGGTTTTGTCATTCATTAGCATTGGATCAAGGTTGACATTTGTGTTAAATAATTTCCCTGAAATAGAGTCAAATCCTTTTGCAATCCAGATTGGAGCCACAAAGTTTAAAAACATCATCATTGTCATCTTAAACCCGTTTTCAAGTTTTTCGTATTTATTTCTTGCAGTTCCGACACGCCCGATTGTAAGCCCGCCGTCAGTTACAGCCATTTTATTAACCGTTGACATATTTGCAAGCGCTGATACAATACCCTTGAAAGAAGGATTAGAACTGTCGGCAGGAAGCTGATAAGTTCTCTCTGCAGCCATAGTTTTTTCTACAATCGGTTTAACTGCCTCCTGTTTTTTCTTAAGCTTCGCTGTCAGAGCAAAATTGGATTTAGGTAGAATATATCCCATAAGCAGGACAGGAATTGCAGTCGATAGCACAAATTTGCCGGCAAGAAGCTTCTGGTATTTTGATTTATTGCTTAAAACTTTTTCCAGACTCTTAACCTCATCCGGCGCCGACTTTCTAAACTTATCAATATTATACTTAAGCCCCTGTTTGCCGTCCTCTTTCAATAAATTAACATTTACCTCCGGATCAAATCCGGATTTTCTAATCATCCAGTCACAAACCTTGTTCATAACAGGGATTCCTCCCAGCCATACAATAGACGAGCCGTACTCATCTATTGTACGTTCCCTTAAAGCATTGTTTGCCATCTGTTTGGAATCTTTGAGGTTCTGATTATAAGTCATTCCGATTTTTACAGGGTTCTCAATCCCGCAATCACGTACAATAAGAGGGTAAATACTGGAATTATTCCCTATTGCAGATATTATATTTACTAATGACATTTTTTAAATTTCTCCTTGGTAATCGTACTCTTTACATTCTCTCTTGAATATCCCGAAAGAGCCGAGTGGGGAAAGGAGTTTTAGAAGAGAAGCACAAAAACTCCGAGCCCTTCCGGGTTCGCATGAGTATGATGATGTCTCTTTAAAGTTAATGCCATTATTCTTTCCTTTTTTACAATAATATCATGAAGCATGTATTTGTAAAGGGCTACAGCGTATATACGCTGTAGCCCTTTTAGATGTTTAAGTTTTTTACATTATTTGATTTTCTTTAAGATTGTGAAACTATTCGGTGCAAGTGAAAGATTTTGATTATTATGTGTAATATTTCTCTTAGCGTTTGAATATCCGGATCCGCCGTATTCTTTAGCGTCACTGTTGAATATTTCCTGCCATGTACCATATTTAGGGAACCCCGCATAATTATAAGTATGGCTATGGAAGCCCTGCCCGAAGTTCTTGATTATCAAAAGTTCTTCACCATCAAGCTTCAACTGATGAGCATGAACCATATGGTAATTATCTTTGTAAGTCGCAATCATCTCACCCTTAGCCAGAACCGGATATTTGTCCAGAAGCTCTCTCAAATCAGCATTAAATTCTATCATCTGGTCATCTATGTCTCTAAACATACCTTCCGGCTCAACAGTACCGAGAGTTGATTCAGGACGCGCAACGGCTTCCAGGGTGTCATACCCTTTTTTCTTAATTTCTTCTTTTACAAGGTTCGGATTATCTTTTCTCTTTGCTTTATCATCAGAAAGCTCACGGAAGAATTTGAAGTAAGATAAATCCATTTCATCATCACCCTGGAAGAACATCTTCGGACCGGGTGTTGTCATTATAGTTCCAAGCATGATTTTTTGTTTTGCAAATGCTGTTTTAAATACATCTGTTAATTCCTGCTTGGAGATAAATCTATGAATACCGTAATTTCTTTCTGCTTCAGCAAGCTTTTCATCAGACATTTTTGCAAAATCTTTGGATACAACTAATTCTGCAAGATCCTGGGCTGCTTTTGCTGCATTCTGTCCCTTTTCTGCATCGTCTAGACCGTTTACGTTAAAGAATAAACCGAGGTGACGGCTCATATATTTAGGAATAAATCTTGTACCATCTTCGTTTCCGATTTCATCATGGCTGTATGCGTATTTTACACGGTAATGAGATGTTTTGATATATTTATCCAGATCATCTATTGTAAATCTGTTAGGTTCAAGTGCAGCTCTGCTTACCGCATCTTTATACTGAGAATCCCACTCGCTGTCAAATCCGATACTCCAAGGGTATGTAAGCCACCCTTTTGTAATATTATCCACGCTTGAATCTATAAAATTGAGTTCACCGGCATGGTCTGCATTAGGATTTTTGTAATAGCTTGTAATTGAATGACGTTTTTTCTCATGGTCTTCTGCAATTAAAAATACATTAGGAGCATGCTCGTTAAGTTCGACGGCAATCTGTCTTAAAAGGTAATCAGAACCTGTTTTGTTAGTTAAATCAAATCTCAAGCCGTCAACTTTAAATTCTGTTGCCCACCAGAGAGCGGCGTTTGTCATCCAGTCGCGGACATATCTGTTATCTTTTCCTTCATAATTTAAAAGATTACCGAACTCTCCCGGACCTTTTATATAAGGTCCTGTTTGTGCAAGGTAATCTCCGTCAGGTCCCATGTGGTTTGGTACCATATCTATAATAACATTCAAACCTTTACCGTGGGCATGGTCGATTAATTCTTTTAATTGTTCAGGAGTTCCGAGATTTGAATTTACTGCAAATTTGTCTACTCCGTCGTATCCCCACTGCTTGGAAAATGTATTTTCAATAGGCATAAGCTCAATTGCGGTTGCAATGCCTTTTCTTGCGATTTCATCAATTCTGGCCTTTGCACTTTCAAATGTGCCTTCTTTTGTCAGCGTAGGAATATTAACTTCATCTATAATAAGCTTTTCCAAGCCTCTTAAAGGTTCGTTTCCTTTTCTTACAATTCTTCTCGGGTCTTTGCCTTCTAACCAGCCGGTGTTTTTCCACTTGTATCCATCCGGATTATAAACCGTACTCCAGCCGTGAATATTATCCTGCTTCTTAGAATACGGATCTTTTACCATATTTACCTGATTATCTTTTGTTACGATAATATAGCGGTATTTGTCTCCGGGTTTTGCCTGAACATTATCAACCTGAAAAACACCGTCACCTTTATTTTCCATAGGAAAAACTCTTGATTTACTGTCAATAGGCTTTGCTTCAATATTTCCTGCAGCTGCAGAAGCACCGGCTGCGGCTCCGGCAAGTCCTAAAACAGTAATAAATCTTTCTCGAATATTTGCCAATTTTACGGCTGCATTTTCTGCAACTTCTACAAATACTGCTTTTGCATCCGGAAAAGAGAACAATTTAAAATTAGTTGTTCCGGATTTCTTTAAATAATTGGCACCCCAGCTTGCATGTTCTGCCCAGTTACGTCTAAACGCAGGGTAACTGTAATTTTGATCTTTTGATTTCTTAATTGTCCGATTGTTTGTTCCGAATGTAACACCAATGTTTTCAACTTTCATTCCAAAATCTCCTAACACACACTGTTTATATACTCTTGATTTATTGTTTTTTTACACATTTTTTACTTCTCTTTTTCACACACACTTTATATTATTAATAAAACGCATAAAAATCTTTTTTGCTATTAATCAGGGGATTTAAACCCAAAATTTTTTAATAATTTTTCTTTTTTACGCCAATCTTTTTCAACTTTTACCTCAAGGTTTAAATAAACCTTTTTTTCAACAATTTCTTCCAATTCCTGACGGGCTTCGGTTCCGATTTTCTTTAATAAAGCACCGCCTTTACCTATCAAAATGCCTTTTTGGCTCTTCTGTTCGCAATAAATAATTGCATAGATTCTGTCTATGTCCACACACTCTTCATACTTATCTATTTTAATCACAACTGAGTGTGGAATTTCATCCTCTGTATGGATGAGGATTTTCTCTCTTATAATCTCTTCTGCAATACCGCGCATATTTTCTTCTGTCACAATATCCGCAGGATAAAGCATTTCTCCCTCCGGAAGCTTCTTAAAGATATTATCCAGAAGCGTGTCTTTATTTCTGCCTGTTTTTGCGGATATTCTTACAAGCGGAATATTTTCTTTAAACAGAGTTTTGTATGACATTAAGTTCTCTTCTATTTTTTGTGTATTTTTAACTTTATCAACTTTATTCATAACAAGTATTACAGGTATTTTAATATCTTTGAGGATATTTTCCACTATCCATTTGTCTCCCTTGCCGGCGGGTTCAGATCCGTCGACTAAAAATAAAATTAAATCCGCATCCGGTACCGCAACTTTTGCCTCATCAAGTAAAAATTCTCCCAGCTTATCCAGCGGACGATGAACCCCGGGGGTGTCTACAAAAACTATTTGTCCACACTCTTCGGTTAAAACTCCTTTAATTCTTTTCCTCGTAGTTTGCGCCTTGTCTGTTGCAATAACTATCTTCTGTCCCAGCATCTGATTCAAAAGAGTAGATTTGCCAACATTAGGACGCCCTAATATTGTTACAAAACCACACTTCATAAATCAATTCTATCCTAAACATATATAATACACCATAGCTAAAATAAATATTTATTGTAAATTTTTGTTAAGAAAAGGCAATTTTTTCACCTCCCCTTAACTTCTTATATATAAGGGATAAAATAGGGAGAAAATATGTCACCATATAGCTACAGCTTAAATAAACCATTGTGGGATCCTGGTAATTTCACATTCAATACATTTTCCCCTGTTGGCGGATGGAACGGGGGCTTCGGGAATTTTCAAATGCCACGGTTTGGAACTTCGTCATCATCAGACTCAACAGCGCCGGATTCCTATGAGGCATGGAAAAAAGAAGAGTTAAAAAGGCAGGAAGAAGAAGCAAAAAAATCTGCTTTTCTGGATGAACGTTCGGAAGAAGTGAAAAAAACTAAAGAATTAATAGAAGCACAAGAAAATATAATTAAGAATATAAAAAAAGGAAAAAAAGCTGACGGCAGTTACGTCGTAGAAAACGCAAAACTTGAAGGACCAAAATTAAAAGAGGACGGCAGCATTGACAAAGAAGCCTCAAAGCCTAAAAAGAAAGGGTTCTGGGCAAAAGCCGGCGAGTGGGTATGTTCTGCAGGTTCAGCCTTGAAGAACATGGGCAAGAGTTTAATTGGTTTTGATGAAAATGGTAAGTGGAGCTGGAAAAAATGTCTTAAAAACGTAGCAATTACAGCAGCTGCAATAGGTGCAACATTTATTCCGGTAGTGGGTCCTGCTATCGGATACGGCTTGTTGGCTTACGGAGTCGTAAGCGGCGGTGTCGGCGTTGCCAAAGGTATATCAAAACTCAACAAAGCTAAAACAGAAGAGGCGAAAGAGCAGGCAAGACAGGATATTTGTTCCGGTGCATTTGTCGGTATATCCTCCGCAATCGGTCTCAGGGGACTTGGTAAATCAGTAAGTGCTGCAGCAAAAGCATCAGGTACTAATACAACAACTATGGGTATCTCGGCAGTTGCTAAAGCAAGAACCGGATTAGGAAAACCTATAGAGGTAATATCTCAGGCAACGAGAGACATGACAGTTAACGCATTTAAGGCAACAACAAATGCAATGCAGGCAGACAAAGCGCTTATTGCTGCAAACGGCGGCGGTATTAAAGGGTTTGGCAAAGCTTATGCTAATAAAGTTAACACTGCAGTTAATAATGTCAATAACTGGAGCAAAAGATATCAGGATAAATATGCAGAGATGGAAACATCTTTGAATAACAGAATTTCAGAACTAAATAGTCAAATTGCAGCAGAAACGAATGCCGCAAAGCGTACATTATTGCAGGAACAAAAAGCAATGCTTGAAAGTAACCTGAACGAACTACGTTCAATTTCAGGATTCAAGTCAAAAACTGAATTTGATAGGCTTAATACAGAAAATTCAGGTATCAGAAATCAGGAACAGCTTTCTTCTTATACACAAAATTCAAGAGGCGGTTATGATATAAACGGTCACTCAATTTCACAACAGAGATTTGATGTATTCAGAAAAGAAATGGAAGCAATGCAAAAATCTTATATCAAAGATCTTAAGAAATTGAATCAATTCAAAGAAGCTCAGATGCGCAGCTTTTCAAAACATCCTGATTCTCACAGAAGAGAGTTGAATGAATACACAGATGCAACAGTTCGTGCAAAATACAATACAAAAGACAAATTAAAAGCCGGTATACAAAATCTAAGCAGTAAAATAGAAAATTTAACGACTAAAATTGCAGAAGTTGAGGAGAAACTTGCACGAGCAACAAGCCGGAGAAAGATTGCAGGTCTCAAAAATACACTTAACAACTTGAAGGCTCAAAAACTTGCGGCAGAAAATGAACTTGCAATTTGTAATTCCATAAAATTCAAATCATTATTCAAGAGTTCAACCTGGTTAAAAAATGAATACAGTAACTATATCGGCGGAAGTAATGCGTCATTCGGAGCTTTAAGAAGTTATGCAGGAAAAGCATTGACACATCCTGCAGCAGCAGTTCCGTTAACAATGGGGCAATGGGACAGAGAATATTCTATACCGATGTTTGGCTCTCTTACACAATTAACGAAAGAACAGGGAGAAGAATACATAACCCAGCTGGAGCAGCAGATAGCTGAGTACGAAAAAACTCTGGAGGCTTTAAATGAGATTGAGTCGGCTGAAGAATGGGAAACAATAAAAGCTCAGTATGCTGCACAATTAAAAGCTCAAGAAGAAGCTCAGGCAGCAGCACAAGCAGCGCAGGAAGCTCAAGGGCAGCAATAATTTACCCTAATACTGCCATTTCACACTTTGTGCAGTCAAATTTCAAGGGGTAAATTTTCCCGAATTCATCTCTTAAGACCAGCTTTTCAGGAGATTTACACATATTAAGAGCGTACTTTATACAGTGCTTTGTACGCATAAGTTCAACCTCACGTTGCGGTCGGGAGCTTTCAAACGACATTTCCGTAACTTTTGCTCCGCATAATTCGTAGAACTCTTTTGCATAAGTATTATGAACATTCCCCCTGTAATCAATTTCCGGCTTATAATAAGGAACGTAGTGCATTTTTTTCTGCTCCTCACGCTTATATTCAGCAAGCCGCTTTTGCATAAGCTTATCCAGTACGCTTCGCCTGAATTCATTTATAGATGAGACCGGCATGAAGGGAATTTCAGATTCTATTTTTATATCATTTATATAAAAATCACTCTCTCCTGTTTTAGAAAACTGTTTTAGAAAATTTTCTCTCATTTTCTCGGGATTCTTTGCCGGTTCGCCATCGGGAAGCTGTACCTGAAGAGTTACATTATCTTCATCAATAAGATTTAGTATGTAATCTTTTAACAGGACTTTGACGCCGATTTGACGTTTTACCGGCTGCGCCAAAAGTTTTTCAAATTCTATATCAAGATTTCTGTATATTTTATCCCCTTTTTTAAATACTGCCGGTTTATTGGGGTAAATGTATCCATTTTCAACTTTGTTTACTAAAAAGCCTGTAACTCCGTCAGTTAAACCGTCCTGAGCATGGATAATTTTGTCTATATTAATCTTTAAAGCTCCGTTTTTTATATCGACAACTTTTCCTAAAAATTCTCCTCTGGATTTTGGAGAGAGAAGATTAAAGCAATCTTTTCTTTTTTCTAGAAAGTAATCGGTAAATCCTCGGTTGAAACTCTTTTCCGGATTCGGCTCAAAGGGGTAAAAGCTTTTGCCGGAAGAAGATTTGTTAGAAAATTTATCTAACTCATGCCGGTAGTACGCCGTCACATTTTTCACGTAGTTAGAATCTTTAAGCCGTCCTTCGATTTTAAAAGAATAAATTCCTGCTTCTGTCATTTCTTTTAAATGATTAGAAGCATTAAAATCTTTTAAGCAGAGTGCATATATGTCTTTTGCCAACACTTTACCCTCTGCAGTCTCAACAGAATACTTTTTTCTGCAAGGCTGGGCGCATTCGCCTCTGTTTGCGGAACGCCCGCCGATATGTTGGCTCAAATAGCATTGACCGCTATAAGAAACACAAAGCGCACCGTGAACAAAAGCTTCCAATTCTAAATCCGGATTTTTTTGATGGATTTCTTTTATCTGTTCTATTGAGAGTTCACGCGCAAGTACAACTCTTGAAACGCCCAGATTATTAAAGAATGCGACTTTTTCGGCGTCTCTGTTGTCGCACTGGGTGCTTATATGAACAGGAATTTTAATCTCTTCATCAATCAAACGCTTTAAAAGCCCCATATCCTGAATTATAACTGCATCTACGAGTATTTTATCAAGCTGCTTTACAAGTTTTAGAGCCTGCTCAACTTCACCATCTGTTAAGATTGTGTTTACTGTAACAAAAACTTTCACTCTGAATTTATGGGCATAATTAACAACATCTTTAATATCCTCAATAGAATTGCAGGCATTTTGTCTTGCGCCGAAAGCAGGCGCGCCTATGTAAACCGCATCCGCTCCGCAATCAATCGCCGCTAATGCTGTTTCTTTGTCTCTTGCCGGTGATAAAAGTTCTGTTATTAGATCCATACAATATTAGACTATAAGCAAAATTTTTGCCTGTCAACTTTATTATCTTTTCCTGCTCAAAACAGGAGGGATTATTGTTCATTACCGCGCTCACCTCCAAAGTTGGAGAGGTCGCAGTTGTGCGAGCGTCAGCGAGCTACAAATGCGGGTGGGGTTCAGACAAAACTAATCCCCATCCTAACCTTCCCCAACTGGGGAAGGAACACGCGTTGTCGTCCAATTAGCGCATTACCAGCGCCCGATAATCGCGTCTACCTCCCAAGTTGGGGAGGTCGCAGTTGTGCGAGCGTCAGCGAGCTACAAATGCGGGGGGGGCAGACAAAACTAATCCCCATCCTAACCTTCCCCAACTGGGGAAGGAACGCGCGTTGTCGTCCAATTAGCGCATTACCAGCGTCCAATAACCGCGTCTACCTCCCAAGTTGGGGAGGTCGCAGTTGTGCGAACGTTAGTGAGCTACAAATGCGGGTGGGGTTCAGACAACGTAAAGTACACCCCCACCCTAACCCTCCCCGCCGGAGAGGGAATGCGCGTTGTCGTTCGATTAACGCCTAACCCTCGCCCCTTGTGGGAGAGGGAAGAATTTCAAGTTGAGCTGGAGCGAAACTTAGAAATTCGGGTGAGGGGTAGGAAAAAGGTTGGGTGGAACCCAACAATAACTGTATGGATTGCCGCGTCGCTCCCGCTCCTCGCAATGCCACCCCGCCGGTAGTTTCACCTACCAACCCAAACATTTACCCCCGCAATGACACGAAGTTTGTAGTCTTATCTACCAACCCAAACATTTACCCCCAAAATGAATGAAAAAATCACATTCCCATTTTTCGACCGAATATTTTTTTCAAAAACGCACCAAAACCTCCGTTTTCAGCTCCGTTTTTTATCTTCTCATAATTATCTGCCACAAATTTGTTTCTCGGATCGATCTCTTTTAATCTGTCCATATATTCTACAGCACCATAGTTGTCGCCGATTGATTCTCTGAATACAGCCAGCTTCTCAAGCGCAAGTTTATTTTTAGGGTCAACATCCGCAAGTCTCTCATAAAATTCCGCAGCTTTAGTCTTATCCCCTTCTGCTTCCAATAGAGCCGCAATCGTTTCAATTAAATCAACATTTTTATCATCAAACCTGTATGCTGTAAGGTATTCATTCAATGCAACATCTTTTTCACCGCGGACAATATTGTATTTACCCCAGTTTACGTGTTCGTTAAAAGAATCCCCTTTTTTCTCATAGATTAAAGCTCTCATCTGGTAAATCAGAGGTGAGTTAGGATCAATTTTTGCAAACTCATCAATTTCTTTGAAAGCTTCTTCAAACATATCTTTCTGGAAATAATACTGAGCCAAAAGCGAATGGAAAATCTTTTCTTTTGAATACTTATCCTTAATTTTCATAAGAATTTCATACCCTGCTTCATTTTTCCCCATATCAAACAATGCTCTGGCTTTAGTAAGTTCGCTTTTTGCAAGTTCATACGCTTTATCAGGCTGAGAATTTCTTATATAATATCCGGCAAGAACTTCTTCAAAATCTTTAAACCCTCTGTCTTTGCGCCCGCGCTCAAGTGTTTGAATAGCAGCGACAAGCCCTTCTGTTTTTTCATATAGTTCAGCCAGTTTTAAAAACACAACCGGATTCTTTTCATCATAATCAGAAATCTTTAAATACTCATCAATTGCTTCGGTTAATTTTCCCTGTCCTTCACACAAGCCGGCGTACAAATACCTTGCTGGAAGAGATTCCTGCGCATCTTTAGCGTGTTCAATGGCTTTTTTGTAGTCATTCCGTGCATGGCTCATCTGCTGCTGAAGAGCGTGCATATTCCCTCTTATAAGATAATACTTAAACCTGTCTTCGTCAGCAAAAATATCAATCAATTGTTCATGCGCCATAATATTAGCAGGGTCAACTTCTAAAATCATTGCATAATAAGCTTTTGCTTCTTCTTTCTTATCAAGAATTAATGCCAGATGCGCAAGTTTTGACAAAATTTCAACATCAGAAGGTTTTTGTGCCAATAGTTTCTTATATTCAGCGTAAGCTTCGTCATATTTTTCGTTTTGTTCAAGTTGTTCTGCTATATTCATTTGTAAATCCTTTCTTTAGTGAACAGTGATTAGAGGTTTAATTGTATTTGTTCTGCGCTGCTGCCATACCTTCTTTAAAATAGCAGCCTATTCCGTCCTTTGCTTTGCTTAACACTGTCTTTAATGTTTCAAGCTCTTCTTTTGAGAAATTCTGAAGAACGAAAACCTCAGAAGGTATATTTGGCTGCGGTCCTATTCCGATTTTTAATCTTGCAATATTATTTGTCCCGAGATGCTGAATCACTGATTTAATCCCGTTGTGACCGCCGTCTGAGCCGTTAGGGCGGAAGCGAAGTCTCCCCAGTTCCAATGATATATCGTCATAGACAATAAGAACATCCTCAATGGGTATTTTATAATAATCCATAACAGCCCTTACTGCCTCCCCCGACAGATTCATAAATGTAGTCGGCTTAATCAGCAGGTAGTCCTCTTTAGGAGTCCTTAAATTAGTCATAATACTTTTTAATCTGGAATTTTCCCTGAATGTAAGATTTGAATTAAGCGCAATACTGTCTATAAGCATAAAACCTGCATTATGCCTTGTAAAAATGTATCTGTCGCCAATATTTCCCAATCCTGCAATTAATCTCATTAATTAACGAAATCTCCGCATATTTTTCATCATCTGATGAGCAGTGAGCTTAGCGCCTGCCTGTCCCATCTTACCCATCATAGAACCCATATTTTTCTTAACGTCTGAAAAACCTTTCATCATCTTGCGCATTTGTTCAAACTGGTTAATAAATACATTCAATTCGTGTATAGGCACCCCTGCACCCTCGGCAATACGTTTCTTTCTTGAAGAATTCATTAATTCAGGATGCTCGCGCTCTTCCGGCGTCATACTCTGAATCATAACTTCAATCCGCTTAACCTGTTTTTCGCCTTCATGAGAAATCTTCTGCCTGTCATCTTTAGACATTTTGAGCCCCGGAATCATGCCGAGAAGCTGCTCCATTGAGCCGAACATTTTCATCTGAGATTGCATTTTTAAGAAATCATTAAAAGAAAATTCAGCCTTTGCCATTTTCTTTTCCATCTCTTTTGCGGTTTTTTCGTCAAAAACTTCCTGCGCACGCTCTACAAGAGATACAATATCTCCCATACCAAGAATTCTCGTTGCCATTCTTTCAGGATAGAAATCTTCAAGAGCATTGAGCTTTTCACCTGTACCGGTTAATTTTATAGGTTTATGAGTGCAATATACAACGCTCAAAGCTGCACCGCCTCTGGAGTCGCCGTCTAATTTAGTAAGAACAAGCCCTGTAATACTTAGCTGTGCGTCAAAGTTTTCAGCAACATTTACAGCTTCCTGCCCTGTCATTGAGTCAACTACAAGAAGTTTTTCCGCCGGATGAAATACCCTGTCTATGAGCAAAAGCTCTGCCATCATATCCGTATCTATCTGCAAACGACCTGCCGTATCAAGAATCAGAGTGTTAAACCCTTTATCTTTAGCATAATTAACTGCATTTTGTATAATAGACTGAACATCTTTTGAATCCTCAGAATAAACTTCTACTCCGATTTGTTCCCCGAGAGTTTTTAACTGGGTAATTGCAGCCGGTCTATATATGTCACAGGCTACCATAAGAGGATTTCTTCCTTCTTTTTTTAATTTAACAGCAAGTTTGGCAGAAGAAGTTGTCTTACCGCTTCCCTGAAGTCCCAGCATCATTATTAAATTAGGATGTCCGGAAAAATCAAGCGGAGATACGGTTTTACCCAGAAGCTCAATAAGTTCGTCATGAACGATTTTTACAAGCTGCTGGGACGGATTTACGCCGGAGAGGACATTTTCGCCCTCGGCCTTGTCTTTAATATTAGAAATAAAAGCCTTTACAACTCTCAAGTTAACATCCGCCTCTAAAAGCGCACGCCTGATTTCCCTCAAAGCCTCCTGCATATTATCCTGCGTAAGCTCTTTTTGACCGGCAGTTTTTGCTATAATATCCTGTAATTTATCCGACAACGAATCAAACATTTATAATCCCTTTATATAACAATACAAAGAAATCATAACATAAATATATTATTAAGCGAATATTCCCATAGTCCTTTCGGTATTATCATTTCTTACGGTTTCAATACCTTTAATCATTTCGTTAATAGCAGACTGTTCCGTTTGCAGATTTTCCATTCTGGTATCTATTCTGGATTCTTTTTCATTAATTACGCTCTTTTCATATTCATATTCAACAAGCGCTTCGTTTTGAGCATCTGAATCATTTACAGAGAAGATATTACTACAGTTGGAAGCTATATCCGTATCATAGCCAAAATATTCTTCACCGTCACTGTCGACTTCGGAAGACATTGTTGTAATGTAGTATTGATTATTCTGGAGCATGTTGTTCAAATAATCGTTATCCTCAACTCCTGAATCTGCAACCCAACCATTGTCAGCTATTGCGGAGAATATCCGGTCATAGAAGTCAAGACTTCTTTCTTCTTCTGAAGTAAGCACCTGATTGTTTGTATCAACAGCAGTATTGTATTCCTCTTTAGCAGCTTCGAGTTCAGCTAACTTTTCCGCATATTCCTGATATTCAGCGGAATTTTTATCATACCAGCAATAAACCATATCACCTCTGGTATTAGAATCTGTTGTACCTCCCTCGGTTCTGTAATTTCTTAATAATTCGGTTATTAATAAATTAATATTTACGACATAGTGTCCTGAAGCTGCACCGCTTGTGTCCCGGGAAGTCTGACAGGTAGCTCCGCACTGTTCACCGGAAGTTTCTAAATATGTATTATAATTACTAATCGTAGTTTCACAAGCCCGTTGGAAAGCTTCGTTATCCTCGCTGCTAAGAAAAGCACTGACACGACTTCCTATAGTTTCAATCATACCTTTCAGTTGAGATTTAGAAGAATTCAAATCTGTTCCGAGAATCCATACAGTACTTGCCCCGCTGTAATCATTAGCAATTGTGGAAGCATTAGTTGCACCATTTGACTCATGAGCACCCGCCCAGCTTGAACCAAAACAAGCTTCCAAAAATTCTGTTTCTGTTCCTGAAATTTCAGCTTTTGCTTGAAGTCTATCAACTTCTTCCATTAACGCATTTACTTTATCTGCCGTATCATTAAGATTATTTTCTGCATTGACCGCACCGTCAATCTTTTCCGCAGAAATTCCGGTCAGGCTTGATAACACATCCGTTCTTACTGATTCCCAATCTCCTCCTGCGCTGCCGTCCGGAGAAATCATTTCAGCATATTTCTGATATTTGTTGTCTAAGACAACTTTACCGGAACCGTTTGTAATTAAATAAGGGTTATTTTGATTAGAACTGCTTGGTCTCATTAAATTGGAGTAACTTAAGTCAACATAAGATGCTCCGCCGTTATTCGACCATTTTAAAGTCTTTGTATTAAGGGCGTTTTGATAATTTTGCGTAACTCTCTTCATATCTCTGGCTAGTGACATTTTTTGCAAAGACAAGTCCTGAAGCTGCCAGCCGATAGTATTTTTTCGGCTGGTAAGCTGCAATAATCTAACTTGTGATGCTGCCATTCCCATTTTTAGTTCCGCTTTCCTTTAAATTTTTCCCTTATTTACTATGTATTACGGCAAAATTGAGCAAAAACTTTAGGATTTTTAGAAAATTTGTTACAAAAATTTACAATTCTGCAGGAATGCGCGTTTTTTGGACAACGGCGCGCATTCCTGCCCCGGCAGGGGAAGCGGATTGACAGCAGAGATCGGAGGTATTTTGCGTAAGCAAAAACCGGAGACTCGTTTAATACCGTCAACCAAACAGGTAAGGATAGGGGCTAGCATTTTACTTATATTTTTAATTTACCCCATTCGGATGATTTACTTCAAAATTAATTAAAGAAAAAAAACTCTTGGACGAAAGAAAAAGTATACACAATTTGGTTCGGAGAAGAAAATGACAAATACCCCAGATATGGCGATTGATAATAAGGCTGCTATCTTGCTTGAAGAAGCCAGAGCAGCGCATGAAAATTATCTTATTAAGCAGCAGGATGCAGATTTAGAAAAAGCTATCGAATACTATGTTGACGCGATAAAAGTCAATCCGGCGATTTGCGAGTCATATTACCGGCTGGCAAGCTTGTTGTTATTGAAAGGACAAATCTCTGTTGAAGGCGCGCTTGAACAGTGCAGAACTGCATTAACTCTGGAGCCGGAAAACGTTAATGCACATATTTACACCGGATATTTTCAGTGTCTGAACGGTAATTTTGATGAAGCAGAAAAGGAATTTAAGCTTGCTGTTACTAATTCCGGCAAAAATTCCGCCCGTCCGCGACTTTTTTTGTCCAAACTTCTCTTCTCCAGAATCAAAAATCATAACTCGTCCGTTAAAGATGTTATGCAGTTTTTGTACTATTTCTTATCTGGGAGCATGATGATTATGTGGGACTGCCCTTCTATTAAAATGTTTTGCAAATTTTTAGCAAATGATTTTTCCGTTTTTTCATACAAAACTCTGGGCGAAACTTTTGAAAAAATGAAACTTTTCCCGTCAGCACTGGAAGCTTATTCAAAAGGTCTGGAAAAAACTTCCCAGGGAAATCTCTTCTATCAGAAAATGGGCGACCTTTCTCTGGAATGCAATGATATAGAAGCAAGCATGGAATGCTATAAAAAGGCGTATGAAATTAATCCTTCTGACAGAGAAGTTTTGATTAAACTTGCAACAATTTGCCAGACATATTTTCCTGACAAAATTAACGAAACAATTGATTATTATAATACTTTATTAGAATTCGGTATTGATATGGATAAGATTTACTATGAACTGGGTCATCTTTATCTTAATAAATCCGATAAAATAAATGCGGTGAGCGCATTCAAGCTTGCACAAGAATTAAATCCTGAAAATCCATACTATAACAATTCACTTGCTTACGCTTATATAAAGGCTGAGCTTTATGATGATGCTATTGAGTATTATCAGCAGGCGATAAAACTTAATCCGGATGCGGAATGGACTTCTATCGTCTGCCATGCGCTCGGGGCTATTTATGCGGAAGTTAAGAACAACTACGAAGCTGCAGAGGCAACCTTCAATGCCGGAATGGTTTTAGATCCAAACAATATTGATATTCAACTCTCGCTCGGAGATCTTTATATGACGGAAGGAGATTTGGATAAAGCCATTAAGACATATTGTGATGCAATAACTACCGACCCTGAAAATTATCTTGCGTATGCAAAAACAGGACTGGCTTTGTGGGAAAAAGATTATCTGGAAGAATCAATTGTTGCATTTCATAAATCAATTGAATTAAATCCTGATTTTGAAATTGCGCAAAACAATCTCGGTGTTGTTTATCTTGACGGATTGGGCGATCCTAAAGAATCCGTTGAATACTTCAAAAACGCAATCAATATTAACCCGAACTATACGCTCGCTTATTTTAACCTCGGAAGAGCGTATCAGGCAATCGGTGATAAAGCGCTTGCGGCAGAGTATTATCAAATGACAATGGATTTAAATAAAATCACTGAAGAACTCTCAGAAAAAGAAATTCGAGACAGGTTATACGATTTGTTTAATTAAATAATTTACAGAGATCATAAAAAAACGGATTTATTTAATCCGTTTTTTTATGATTATTATGTCTTTACCCCTTAAATGTCAAATCAGGATGCCTTGCTGCCAGAGTCTCATCAACTTTTTTAACAGGTGTTGATTTTGGTGATTCCAGAACCTCTGCCGGATTTTCTTCAATTTCTTTTGCAATTTTAAGCATTGTATCAATGAATTCGTCCAGAACTTCTTTTGATTCAGATTCAGTAGGTTCAATCATCATTGCTTCGTGAACAATTAGAGGGAAATACACTGTCGGCGGATGGCAGTTAGAATCCATTAAACGTTTTGCAATTCCAAGTGTTGAAACGCCCTGTTCGTGCTGCCTTTCTCCTGATAATACAAATTCGTGCATGCAAGGCTCGTCATAAGGAAGCTCGTACACACCTTTCAATTTTTCTTTTATGTAATTTGCATTCAATACAGCATCCGCACTTGCAAGCTTCAATTCATTACCCATCATAAGAATATAAGCATACGCTCTTACCAGAACACCAAAGTTTCCGTAAAAACTTCTTACTTTTCCTATTGAATGTTTTATATCATAGTTTCTATAGTATTTTTCTCCGTCAAATTCGATAGTCGGTTTTGGCAGAAAGTCTTTTAAGAAGGCTTTCACTCCGACCGGTCCGGCTCCCGGACCTCCGCCGCCGTGAGGAGTTGCAAATGTTTTATGCAGATTAAGGTGTACAACGTCAAATCCCATGAGCGCAGGATTTGTCCAGCCCATAATTGCATTAAAGTTTGCGCCGTCATAATAAAGAAGCGAGCCGTTTTTATGCATCAAATCAGATATTTCAAGGACTCTTTCCTCAAAAAGCCCGAGTGTATTAGGATTTGTCATCATAATCGCAGCAACATCTTTATCAAGAATCTCTTTTAAAGCTTCAACATCAACCTGACCGCGTTCGTTTGATTTAATTTCAACGATATCAAACCCGCACATTTTGGCGCTGGCAGGGTTTGTACCGTGGGCAGAATCAGGAATAATAACTTTTTTTCTGTTAGTTTCGCCCTTTACTTCAAAATACTTTTTTATAATCATCATGCCGGTAAGTTCACCGTGAGCGCCGGCTGCAGGCTGCAGCGTTATATCATCCATACCGGTAATTTTCTTCAATTTTTCCTGCAGGTTGTACATTAATTCAAGAGCACCCTGAGAATCTTCATCATTTTGAAGCGGATGTAAATTAACAAAGCCTTCAAGAGACGCCAGAAGTTCGTTAACTTTCGGATTGTATTTCATTGTGCAGGAGCCAAGCGGATAAAAGCCTTTTTCTATACAGAAATTCCTGTCGCTAAGCTCTTTATAATGGCGCATAACTTCCAGTTCACTGAGTTCCGGCAGCCCTATCGGCTCTTTTCTCAGCATTGAATCCGGCAAAAAATCACCCAGCTTCAGACGACCGGACATTACACCTTGACCCCCTTGCGCCAAACTTGTAGGTTCAATGGAGGCTGAAATACATCCCCCATCAGACGCTAAATTTGTAGACTCAATACCGTCTACAATACATTCCCCCCCCCTATTAGACACCAAGCTTGTAGGCTCAATGGAGGTTGAAATACATTTACCCCTCTCAAATATTGTTTTCATCGACTTCTTCCTGTTTTAGTAGTTCTCTTTTTATTTTATCCAAAGCATTCTGGATTATTCTTGAAATACGTGATTGTGAAATATTAAACTCTGCTGATATATCTTTAAGCTTTTTATCATAAAAATACTTGGCTTCGATTAAATCCTGCTCTCTTTGTGAAAGTTTTTTCATAACTTCGCAAATTCTGTTTTTCAATTCCACAATCTCGGCTTTTTCCTCCGGTGTTCTGTGATTATCTTTTATTACAGTCGGATTTTCTGCATCAGCCATTTCTTCAATTGAAAGTATTGTCTTATAAACAGCATCTTTAATCTTTTCGTGCTCATCGGATTCGTTATTTTTCATAACGTACCATTTATAGCGGCGGCGCATTTCGTTTCTGATGGCCCATTTTATTGCTTTTGTAAGATATGCCGTATTGTATAAATCTTTATTTTTAGCATTATTTACCAGATAGTAGACAGTATAATTTGCAAGCCCTATAACTTCCGATAAATCAATCAATCCGAGATTGGAAAATTTCTTGTATTCGACTTTAGATATAGTTTCAATTAGTTCTTTATACTGGGAAAGATTAGCCCTTCCTTCCCGCTCTCTGTTTATAGACTCTAAATCTTTCATACCTTATAATATACCAGAAAAGAATGGATAAATGCAAGAATATTCATAATTTTACATTCCATACAAAACATGGTAATATGTAACGTAAAAGAGAGGTTTAATATGAAATTATATAGATATTTAAAGTCCGTGTCACTGGTGTTGTTAAGTGCCGGAATATTGACAACAAGCGCGGTGTGTCTTGAAAGAGTTTCTGCCCAGCCGGCGGCAGTTGCTGCAAAACCTGCCGCACAAGCAACAACGGCTGCTGTTACAGCAACTCCGTTGGGTATTGTAAATTCACCTTCCTCTTATTTAAACAAAAATGTGATAATGAAGGCTAAATTTGACAAATTCTCGACTCTGGGGCTTGATTATAAGCCTGCTTTCAAATCATCTGATGATTATATATCATTTCTGGTAAAGAGAGATGATACATCACACGATATCCCGCTTTCAGAGATGAAATTATTTTTGAAGAGGGATTTAGCGGAAAAATTTATTGATTTAAAGACCAATGATGAAATAGAGATAAAAGGAAAAGTTTTTTCTGATGCTCTCGGGGATGCCTGGGTTGATGTAGAGCAGCTTACGATTTTAAAGAAAGCACCGGAAGAAAAAAGTAACGGAGAAAAATAAATCATGCCGGATAAAAAAACAGAGAATAAGCAGGAAGAAAATAAGAATAAAGTCTTTTTGACCATTCACGGGCATTTTTACCAGCCGCCAAGGGAAAACCCGTGGCTGGAAGCTATAGAACAGCAGGATAGTGCCCAGCCTTTCCACGACTGGAATGAAAGGATTAATGCAGAGTGCTATAATCCAAACTCTGTTTCAAAAATTGTTGATTCAAAAAATCGAATACTTAATGTTGTTAACAATTATGAATATATGAGTTACAATTTTGGTCCTACACTTTTTTCGTGGATGGAAGAATTTGCTCCCCTTGCTTATGAACGTATTATCAAGGCTGATATAAATTCAAGAAGAATGCATTCAGGTCATGGTAACGCTATTGCGCAGGTTTATAACCACATGATTATGCCTCTTGCTAACGAAAGAGATAAGCAGACTCAGGTTAAGTGGGGTATTAAGGATTTTGAATACCGTTTTGGCAGAAAACCTGAGGGAATGTGGTTAGCGGAAACCGCATGCGACGATGATACATTAAGAGTCCTTGTTGAAAACGGTATCAAGTTTACTATTCTTTCGCCGTATCAGGCACAAAGAATCAGAAAAGAAGGCGAAAAAACGTGGCAGGACGTAAGCTGGGGTAATATTGATCCGGCTAGATCCTACAGATATTATATAAAATCAGCTCCGGGCAAGTACATTGACCTTTTCTTCTACGACGGGGCAATATCACGTTCAGTTGCTTTTGACGAACTTTTAACCGACGGGAATAAGTTTGTGAACCGTCTGAAAGACGGTATTTCAACTCTAAGAAACTATCCGCAGTTAGTTCATATTGCAACAGACGGCGAAAGCTACGGACACCATACAAAATTTGGAGATATGGCATTAGCATATGCAGTAAAGGTAAAAGTTAAAGATGCCGGATTTGAAATTACAAACTACGGCGAATACTTGGAAAAATACAAAAGCGACTGGGAAGTAGAAATTAAACCTGTATCCTCCTGGAGCTGTTTCCACGGTGTCGGTAGATGGTGTGATGACTGCGGTTGCTCAACCGGCGGACATCCGGGCTGGAACCAGAAATGGAGAAAGCCTCTCAGAAACGCTCTTGACTTCTTAAGAGACGAGATGGCAGCCTTATATCACAAGCAGGGGAAAAAATACTTCAAAAATCCGCAGGATGCAAGAGAAAATTACATAAGCGTTATTTTAGACAGAAGTGATATAAGCGTTAAAAACTTTCAGGAAGAATACTTCCTGCCTGAACTTAATGACGAACAAAAAGTCAAGGCAATGGAATTATTGGAAATCCAGAGAGAGGCAATGCTTATGTACACAAGCTGCGGCTGGTTCTTCTCGGAAATATCAGGAATAGAAACCGTTCAGATAATGAAATACGCGGCAAGAGTTATGCAGCTTGCAAAATCATTCTTGAAAAAAGATCTGGAAACTCCGTTTCTTGAGATTTTAAAGGAGGCAAAAAGCAATATTCCTGAATTCGGTTCAGGCAAAGATGTGTATGAAAAATTTGTTAAGCCGTCAGTTATTACTCCTAAACAGATGGTAAGCTTGTGGGCAATTTCATCTTTGTATACCGATATTGAAGATGAAGAGACCGTATATTGCTACAAGATACGCAAACATTCTTATAAAACAGTTACAAAAGGGAATTCTAAGCTTGTTATCGGTCATATTGAAGTGGAATCAAAGGTAACACTGGAAAAATCCAATATGATTTTTGCGCTGCTCCAATTCTCGGGCGGAGATTTTCATTGTGCAATTAAAGAATACTCTGACGACTTTGATGATATCCAGAAAGAGCTTGTCAGAACTTACCTTGTTTCCCCGCTTACTGAAATTATCAGAAGTATTGATAATTACTTCGGCTCTGAATACTTTACTCTTAAAGATATATTTATTGAAGAGCGCCGCAAGATTCTTCAAACAATGCTCAAAGGTAAATTGCAGCTCTTTGCAAACACATATGAGTCAATGTATAACGAAGGTAAAGGCTCTATTTATCAGATGCAGTCACTCGGTCTTGAAATTCCTAAAGAATTCAAGATTTCTGCCCAGTATGTGCTTACAAAACAGTTTAACGACCTGTTTGTAGACTCAAGAGGGTTTCTGGATAATGATATTATTCAGCAGGCTTCTGATATCAACTTTGAAGCTAAAAGAATCGGAATTGAAATTGACAAAACTCCGACTTCTAAAATATTCAGTAAAAAGATTGCACAGAATATCAACAGGTTGTCTTATGCATTAGATATACAGCAGGTTGAAGCAACATTAGAGCTGCTGGATTGCATTGCAAAACTTGAAATAAAAGTCGATATTGCAGAAGCACAAAATTACTACTTCTCAAAAATTGTTACCAATATAGAAGATTTGATAAACAGTGTTTCTTGCCAGGCTGACAGAGATTTGCTTGTAATGCTGTTTGAAATCGGCGAAGACCTGAATATAAATATGGATTATTATAAACAGGTATTCAACAAATCTCTTGTCGGAAAGGCGTAAACAACACAACAGGCAAGACATCTGTTTTTAGCTGATAAAACTAAGCTGTACCTGTATGTTTACACTTCCTGTAGATTATAATATAATTTTTATATGGAAGGAGAGATTTAATGATAAGGTATTTCTTAGGTTCTTATATAGTTACTATATTCGGTCTTATTATGGCTTATCTCTGGGGAGAGCATGTTCATAACGGTACCGGATTAACCTGTGTGTTTATTGCATTTGTGCTTGCGGTGCTGGAAGTAAGTTTATCTTTTGATAACGCTGTAGTTAACGCAATGAAGCTTGAACACATGTCAGAAAAATGGCGTCACCGCTTTATTACCTGGGGAATTCTAATTGCGGTATTTGGTATGCGATTCCTGTTCCCGCTTCTTGTTGTAGCTATATTTGCAAAGCTTAATATCCTGAAAGTGCTTGATATGGCATTGAATGATGTGCATTCTTATGCGCATTACCTGCATTTAACCCATGCACCGATTGTTTCATTCGGCGGCGCGTTCCTTCTTATGTTATTTATGGATTATTTTACGGAAAAAAACAAAGATATTCACTGGATAAAAGGTTTGGAGGATTGGCTTCAAAAACTTCATCGTATTCCAGGTATTTGTACTCTTGTAACTCTTGCAGCATTAGGCTTGCTTATGTACGAAATTCCGCCTGAAATAAGAGGCACTGTCTTTATGTCAGGGGTATCCGGTATTATTACTTATCTTATAATTGACGGACTTGCAGAGTGGATGGAAAGGCGCCAGGAAGAAAAAATGCGTTTAAATCCCGATGCAATAAAGTGTTCAGGTATAGTAGGGTTTATGTATCTTGAACTTATTGACGCATCATTCTCTCTGGACGGAGTTCTTGGTGCTTTTGCCTTAAGCAAAGATATTTTGATTATTACAATAGGGCTTTGTATCGGCGCTATGTTTGTAAGGTCGCTTACAATAATGCTTGTCGAAAAGAAAACCCTTGACAGTTATATTTATCTCGAACACGGGGCGCACTGGGCAATCGGAACGCTTGCAGTTTTGATGTTTGTATCAACTTTCCATGAAGTTCCGGAAGTTGTTACGGGACTTATGGGGCTGGCTTTTATAGTGGCAGCATTTATATCTTCTCTTATTCATAACAAAAAGGTTAAAAAGAATGCAATTGAAGGACAATAATCTCTATTATGTCGGCGGAGTCGTAAGAGACAGTATTTTAGGTGTTCAGAGCTTTGATACGGATTATTGTTATGAAGGTAATGCTATAGAGTTTGCCCAAAATGCGGGGCTGAATATAATCAAAGAGAACCCTGCTTTTGGAACTGTTCGGGTTTTATTTGACGAAAAAGAAATAGATATTGCCTCCACAAGAGTAGAAACTTACCCTAAAAAAGGGCATTTGCCTGTTATTCAGAAAATCGGCTGTCCTTTATGCGAGGATGTAAAAAGGCGCGATTTTACGATAAATTCTATTGCAAAGCGTACGACTGACGGGGAGATTATTGATATTCTGGGCGGGCTGAAAGATATTGAAGAAAAAAAACTCCGTGTTCTACATAGTGAAAGTTTTATAGACGATCCTACAAGAATTGTCCGTGCTCTTAAGTTTTCCGTAAGATTTGGATTTTGTTTAGACGAAAATACTAAGAAATTACAGGATGAATACTTAAATAATATCAACTACGATATGAGCTATCATCGTTTAAAGAAAGAACTTGTTGAAACTTTTAGTCTGAACAGACAAATTGCACTGGAGAAGTTTATAAATGACGGTATTTATAGACTTTTGGGTGAAAACTCAAAACCTCCTTTAGTAAATAGAAATATAGAAGAACTTATAAGCAGTAATCCTGTAAAAAATGTGTGGATAGTATATTTAGGCTTATTTAACCTTGAAAATATAGAATTAACCCGCCCTGAAAAGAGGATTATAGAATGGGCTGAGCGTTTAAAATCAGGTGACAAGCCTAATAATAATACCCCGCCGGAGAGTATTTTGATAAATCGGATTCAGGGTGAATTGTAATTGTATATTGTGTAGTATAAACTTGTTTATATGTTAAAGAAGCTTTTGCATTCAAAATTTCATTTGAGGTTTGTCTTTAATCCGCTGATAAGATATTTAGCCGATAATCTCGGTAATTACTGCGGGGTAGGGGTAAATTCTGACGGACGTTTGCAAAAACGCAATACTCCGGTAATTGTTTCGCTGTCTTCTTATGCGGAACGATTTGATGATTTGACAATTTCTCTGTATTCACTTTTAAAACAAGAGCTTAAGCCGGATAAAATTATACTCTGGCTCGGAAATGACGGAGATTATAAAGAAATCAATGACTTGCCGTATGAATTAACGAGGTTTATTAAAAACGGACTGGAAATCAGGTTTGTAAAGGATATTCGTTCATACACCAAAATTATTTATTCACTTAAGGAATTTTCAGATTCAATAATTGTGACAGCTGATGATGATGTTTATTATCCGAAAGACTGGCTGAAAAAACTTTACTATTCTTATGCGGCGCATCCTGAAGATATACAGGTTCACAGAGCTCATAGAGTAAAGTTTATCCGCAGCGGGTTAGCGCCTTATGAAGAATGGGAAAAGCATGTCAAAGATGAAACTGCAAGGTATGATAATTTTCTGACAGGTGTCGGGGGTGTTTTGTATCCTCCGGAATGCTTTATTAAAGAAGTTTTGAGAGAAGATGTTTTTCTTAAACAATCTCCAAATGCTGATGATGTTTGGCTCTGGGTTATGGCATTATTAAGTAACAGGAAAATAAGAGTTGTAAAAAATCATATAGAAACTCTCCGCTGTACGAATTTATACCGCCAAATGTTTAAAAAAGGTAAAACCCTCTATGTCTCAAATTCAGCCGGCGGCAATGATGAGCAGCTTCATAACCTCATGAAACTCTACGGGCAGAATATTTTAGGGAAATTGAAGCAGTATCGGTAATAAAAATATTTGTTCTCGACATATTAAAAAAAATTTTGTATAATTGACTCAAATGTGTGTAAGAAGTTATTGTCGGGTTAGTAAACCCAACCTGCATTGTTGTAGTAGTTGCAAACTATAAATAACTGTAGGCTGGATGAAACCCGACAAAAACTGAACGTAAATCGGGCATACCAGTCCGACAAAATAATTAAAGAGGTGTATTATATGAAAATCAATGCAGTTAATGGTACAAATCAACCCGCTTTCCAGAAGGTTAATCAAAAGTATTTGAAAGAAGCTGAAAACTGGTATAAAAGAAGAGGAGATATTGAATCCGTTTGGTATGAATCTTTACGTGATGATGTTACTTTATTTAAAGATATTTCTGTACAAGATGGCATAGATACAATGAACGCTGCAAAAAAATATGTTAAAGAAAAAAGCATGAGAGCCTTCAACCATGTAATGGACTGTATCAAACGAGCTTAATCAATAATGTCACTGATTGTATTTCCGGCAATAGCGCCTAATCCCATGCCGACCAGCGAACCTACGGGACCAAAATATTTTGCGCCGATAGCTCCGCCGTAACCAATACCTGCAATAGAACTTGTAAAGCTAATAGCAGATTTAGCAGCGGATTTTATTGCATTCTCGCCGTCTGAAATTTCTTTAACCAGATGTGCTGCTTCTAATCCGCCTAAAACCGCCGCTCCGATTTTGGTTGTTCTTGTCATTGCACGGGCAGTAAGTTCGCCAAAAGGATTTTTTGATTTAAATTCTTTTGCAATTACAAATGAGGGGTTATTCTCAGCATAATTTATATTCTTTATTTTAGTATCTGTTCTATATGTTTCTATGTTGAATAATTTAGTAATAAAATCTCCTAATTTTGTATCCCACAAAGTCGTATCATTCTTCAATAACCACTTCGCAAACTTCGGACACGGGCTTGTTGCAGGGTTTACAAATTTATGCAGAAGCGTTCCTCTAAAGAACGAAAACGGATGCTGGGCTTTTTTGTAGTCATAAGAGGGGGGAAATGATTTACCGTTTGAGGTGGCTTTCATTTGAGAATAAGCGGATTTCATATCCCTCCAGTCTTCGGGAGCGTTCAGTACTGCAAGTGATACAAGTCCGGCAGCAGGAATATAATCATCTGCTTCGATTTTGTCCGGAACCCTCTCAACACGTCTGAAAATCGGGCAAACATCAAATATTGAAGGTAGTTTATTCTCTTTATCCACGCGCTTTTTAACCTCCTCATAATCACTCTGGATTTGAGGAAATTTGCTCAGCTCATTCTGATATAGTACCGGATTGATTTCTGACACAATAATACCTTCTTTTACCACACTATATTTATATAAAGTATTTTTGTCAGTGAAAATTGCCTTAATATTAAAACTCTTTTTCAAAAAGGATTTTATCGTTAAAAAAGCTTAGTTTAATTTGTTTTCGGCTAAATTTACAATAAAAAAGCCGGGTGCGGATATAATTAAGAATTAGGAATAATCTTATAAGCCAAAATCTGTTTTTAACAGTTTGTGAATAGATTGAAATGCTGAATAAGAATCTTGCAATCCAGTTTGAGCGGGCTTTATTTAAATAGCTATCCTTATGCAGTCTCCAACGGGTGAGTTTTTTGTTTATATAATATATCTTTTTATCCGAAAGCTGCGCCCAGAGGTAATGGTCAAGCGAGGTTTTACAAATCGGGTTAAATCTGCACGCTTTAATTAACTCTTTCTTTACCATAACGCAGGAAAAAGTAGGAATAATATTGCTTTTGTAGATAATTTTCGGGAAATCCTCAATAAACTTTGAACAGTCAAGCTCTGTAAGGTATTTATTTACGTTGTTGTAATATTTTTCAATCTCCAAAGCCTTTTCTTTATCCTGAAAAGGCTCTACATCTGTATAAACAAGATCTGCATCATATCTTACCGCTTTAAGTCTTTCCTCAATAGATTCCGGTAAAAGTTCATCGTCAGACTCCAGGAATGCAATCCATTCACCGTCTGCAAAATCGATGGCTTTTTTTAAAGTCGCTGCAAGACCCAGATTCTTTTCATTAATGATAAGTTTAACCCGGCTGTCTTTTTTTACGTATTCATTAATAATATTTAGCGAATAATCAGTTGAAGCATCGTCAATGATTATCAAATCCCAGTTTTGGTAAGTTTGATTAAGAACGCTTTCTATTGCCCGCTTTATGTACATGGCATAGTTGTAGCTGGGCATTATTATACTTACTTTCTCATACATTCAAATACAGCCTCTTTTGTATATTATAATAAATAGAATTATTATGGAATAAGTTTCTTTTTTAAATGTATAATTTTTTTCCATAAATCAGGGCAGTATTTTGCCATTAAAACTTTCCTTAAATTGATTAATAATTCATATTCGTTCGGATCTAAATCATTATATACATAATTTCCGGAGTCCGGTGTATTAAATTTTAGCACAGTTTTAATGAGCTCTGATGTGTTTATATAATTTTCTATGTACGCTCTTACAATATTGTGCCGTATTTGATAATAATCAAAGCCTAAAAGCTTATATTTTATATCGTTAGGAAGTATTTTATAAAGTTTTTTATTATGCTCAAAAGCTTTTATTACTGATTTAATACTTTTATATCCCTCACTTACGAGTGATCCGCTTCTGTTAATTCTGTAATTTATACCGGTTATATCGGTATAAACAAGAGATTTACAATTAATATATGCAGCCGCAGCCGGAATCATTTCTTCTAAAGCTCTGTCAGCAGTGTAAATAATGTTATTATCCAGAAGAAAACTTCTTTTGTGCAATTTTATCCATGCGTATCTGTCCCAATTATCAAAAGCTTCCGGATTTCTGACAGGGTTTAAAATTTTATTAATTATAGATTTATTTTTGTATTCTTTGAGTTTGTGTTCTCCCGTGACATTGTTATATGTCTTATACATAAAATACAAAATATCCGGATATGAAAATTCATCAAGTTTTTTGAATAATTTGGGATACAAATCCGCTTCCAGCCAGTCATCAGGATCAACAAAATGAATATATTTGCCTTTAGCTTGTTTTAGCCCGATATTTCTGCTTATACCGGGTCCGAAGTTTTTATGATTCTTAATTATACTAATTCTGGCATCTTTTTCGGCATATTTTGTTAAAATATCACTTGAAGAATCTGTTGAACAATCATCCACGCATATTATCTCAAGCTCTTTATATGGCTGGTTTATAATTGAATCCAGACACGCAGGCAAATATTCTGCAACATTATACACCGGCAAAACTACGCTTATTAACACTTATTTAACCTCTTCTTTATTATCGTAAGAATCTCTGCAAGAATCGGGAAATGTTCTTTTACAAATCTTTTACAGTTATATTCCATAAAAAATCGGAAATAATTTAATTCAGAAACGCATTCATAAAGTTTGACAGCTTTAAGTGCATTGAAGATATTATTTTCTTTAAAAATATCTGAATCAATATACTGCTTAAAGATTTCTTTTAACTCCGAATATGAAATTATTCCGTCATAATAAGCATCAACACAATTTGTTACAAGCATTTCATAAATATAATTTAATAATGCAATTTTAGTATTAACCGGTAGATTTTTAGCTACATTGTTCGCCCATTTTACATCATTTATAAGGCATTTAGCTGATTGAGTACGCTTTGTTAATAGAGAATTTTTCCGGTTTGCCCTGTAGTTAAGTAAATTCTCTTCGATGAATACAATATTACTGGCTCTCAATGCTGTTTTCATTGCGTGTTCAACATCTTCAAGACAAATATTATCGTTATATAAAATATTATTTTTTATAAGAAACTCTCTTTTGTATAGTTTGACCCATTCACTAGGACTCCAGTATCTGAAACATTCAGGAGTATTGTAAATGTTTACGCTTTTGTACAAAAAATCTAATCCGGAATATCCGATACAGACTTGTTCTTTAGAAATATCATCGAATTGCGTATAAGTAAACCTTACTGCATCAGTACAGTCAGTAATATACTTTGTGATAATTTCATATGCATTTAACTCCAACCAGTCATCAGGATCTAAAAAATGCACAAATTCTCCGTTAGCTTTCATTAAGCCGGTGTTTCTGCTTAAACCTGCACCTATATTTTTAGGATTGTTAATTATTTTTATTCTGGAATCTTTGCCTGCATACTGTTCTAATATTTCCAAAGAATTATCTGTAGAGCAGTCATTTACGCATATGATTTCAAGATTACAGTATGTTTGATTAATTATTGAATCCAGGCATTCCGGCAGGTATTTTGAGACATTGTACACAGGAAGAATCACGCTAATCAGCATTTAAAACTCTCCTTTTTATTTCAAAATAACGTTTTGTTAATTCCGGAAAATGTTCTTTTATATATCGCCTTAAATTGTATGAAAAAAAGAATTTTAGATGATTATATTCAAGGACTTTTTTACAATATTTATACGCAAGCTGCGCATCAAAAATCTCATTATACTGAAAAACATTCAAGTCTACGTTTCGGGCAAACAGCAGTTTCATTTTGTTATAGGACAGTTTATTAAAATAATAAGCATCTAATGCATTCATTACAAACAGTTGATATATATAATTTAGTATTGCACCGGCTGTTTTTTGAGGAAGTTGTTTTGCTATACTATTAGCCCAAATAGTATCTTGCAAAACGTTTTCTATATACGCTGCTCTTTTAGTCAAAAGCGAGCCCTTTCTTTCCGCTCTGTAATTTAATAATGCTTCATCGATAAAAACAATATTTTTAGCTTTAAGAGCAGTACGGATAGCATATTCAATATCTTCAAGGCATCTGTAGTCGTTATAAAAAAGACTGTTTTCAATTATAAAATTCTTGCGGTAAACTTTTATCCAAGCGCTGGACCACCACAATTTAAAGCATTCCGGATTGTCATATATATTTACTTTTTTGTATAACAGGTCTTTTTGCGGAGAATTAATATGTTCTACTTTTCCGTTGGTTTGGTTATGTGAAAAATAAGTAAACCTTACTGCATCAACATCTTTGTCAAAGTATTTGAGTATTGTCTCATACGCATTTAATTCCATCCAGTCGTCAGAATCAAGGCAGTGTATAAAGTCGCCTTTAGCAATTTTGATTCCTTCGTTTCTGGATAAACCAAGCCCCAGATTCTCAGGATTCTTTTTGATAATTATTCTGGAGTCTTTTTTAGCGTATTCCTCTAAAATTTTATCGGAAGAGTCTGTTGTGCAGTCGTTTATGCATATAATTTCCAGATTCTTGTAAGTCTGGTTTATAACGGAATCAAGACATTGCCTCAAATATTTTTCAACATTATAAACAGGTATAACAACACTAACTAACGGATTCATAGGTATAATATAGCATAAAATTCATATTTAATGTAAGATTTATGTATGAAATTGAGTGTAATAACCTTAACTTTAAATAAGCTGGAGTATACAAAGAACTTTATAGAGAGCCTTAAGAAGTATACAAAAGATTTTGAACTTATTATTGTCGATAACGGCTCAACAGACGGTACGGTCGAGTATATTAAATCAATGCCTGATATTAAGCTGATTCAGAATACTGAAAATAAAGGTTTTTCTGCCGGTAACAATCAGGGGATTGAAATTGCCCAGGGTGAATATATCGGCTTTTTGAACAATGATATTCTTTTGTATCCAAACTGGTTTGAGGCTTGCGAAAGGGTTTTTGAAAATGAAAAAGCGGGTTTTGTATCTCCAAGGCATATTAATCCCCACTATGATAATACAAACCCTAAAAAATATATCAAGTATTTTCAAGGGTTTCATTATGACAAACCTTATGAGAAGAGCTTTGATGAATGTGTCTTTTCGTGTGTTATAACCAAACGTGAGGTTCTCAATAAAATAGGTGTTTTTGACGAAAACTTTTTCCCTGCTTTCTTTGAAGATAATGATCTTAAATACAGGGCAATCGAAGCGGGATACGGCATTTATGTTACAAATGAAGCCGGATTTTTCCATTTTGGCTCTGTAACTTCTGTCAAACATTCTGCCAATATGGAAAAGAATCGGGCTTATTATTATTCAAAGCACCCGCTTGCTGAATATTTATCAATATCAGGAGCGGAGAAATTCCAGCTTCAGAGAATGGCAAAACAATTTAAAGTTTTTCCGCTTAATAAGATTTACGCTATTCACCTGTTGTTTATTAAACTTATAAACAGAATAAAAAAGATTACAGGAGTCAAGAAAGTTTGAAAATATTATATGATTGTACGGAACTTTCATATTTTTATGATACAAACGGACATAGAGCCGGTGTTTTTTATGTCGCGCTTAATCTTCTGAACGAATTGAAAAAAAGAGGGTATGATATTACATTTTATTGTGATTTTAGAAGATATTATTTTATGAAAAATATCCGTGAGTTTGGCGAATTTAAAATCCTCGATTCCCATTCAGGATTTAATAAACTCATAGGCTGGATTTTGTATCAGACAAGAAATTTTTCGTATAACATAAAAGCAGGGTTTACCATTCTTGCAAGATTTCTGGATAAATATTTGTACATTTTGAGTAAGAGAGGAATAAAACAAATAGAAGAATTTGATATTTATTTTTCACCTTTTACACCGCCCTCTCTTGATATCCAGAAAGCGAAAATCCTAAAATTTAGAATGCTCCATGATATAATTCCGATTCTGGAAAAAGGTATGCCTAAAAATACAAAAGACTGGCATTATAAAGTTTACAATACAATTAGTGAAAACGAATTTTATGTTACAAATTCCCAATGTACAAGAGAAGATGTTTTAAAATATTTCCCATTCATAAAACCTGAAAATATAAAAACAACGCTTCTGGGGGTAAATGAAAATTTTGGTGTAAATGATAACTTCGGGGTAAATGAAACAGGCAGTGCTGTCGGGTACAATATTCCTCAGGATAAAAAGTACGTTTTTTCACTCTGCACTCTGGGAAAACGCAAAAATGTAATATTTGCAATAAGGAATTTTATAAAATTTATAGAGAAGAATAAGATTAATGATCTGGTTCTTGTGCTTGGCGGGAGCAACTGGAAAACATTTGAGGCTGAATTAGACAGGACTCTCAAACAGTACGACAAGTCGAAAATTATTTTAACGGGGTACATAAAAGACGAAGATTTACCAGGACTGTATTCTAATGCTCTAATGTTTGTGTACCCCTCTTTGTATGAAGGCTTCGGACTGCCGGTATTAGAGGCAATGAAATGCGGATGCCCTGTAATAACCTCTAATACTTCATCTCTTCCGGAAGTTATAGGAAACGCCGGAATTAAGATTAATCCTGAAAGTGATGAAGAAATGATTCAGGCGTACGAAAAATTCTATTATGACAACTTTTTTAGAGAACTATGTTCCGAAAGGGGGCAGATTAGGGCAAAAAATTTCACCTGGGCTGGGTGTGCAGATGAAATAATTGATTTTATAAATACAAAGTTAAATCAACCCGATAAATGATATTGAAAAAGTGATTATACGCTATAATAAAATTTGAAAAGAGGTTTTTGATGGTCATAAGAGTGTTACTTTTGTTTTTATCACTGATTTTATTAATCAATTTGTGCATAATAACTTTGTGTTATATAACCGGGCAAAATTTGTATCAAAAATACGGAAAACAAATGCTGATAATTTTTGGTAGTTTTGTTTTTGTGGTTGCAGTTCTCTATGTTGCATTTGCTCTTCTGGCTCTCAATTTTTAGTTAGTAATACTCATACAGAGAAAGGATGATGATGGACAAAAAATTTTTTGGAATGCCGGTTCTGGTATTGTGTCTGCTGGTATTATTTTTGATACTATGCAATCCGTTTGTAATGGTTGGTCCGGGTGAGAGAGGTATCAAAATAACACTTGGAGAAGTCCAGCAGGAAAGTTACGGAGAGGGTTTGCATTTAATCTTCCCTTTTATTCAAAAATTTAGAACGATGGATGTAAAGACTCAGAAAAATACATACACTACCGCGGTTTATACAAAAGACATTCAGCAGGCGCAAATTACTTATGTAATAAACTATAATGTCCAGCCGGATAAGGTTAATAAGCTCTTTCAAGAAGTAGGTATGGATTACCCTTCTACAATTATGATGCCGGTTGTTGAAGGTACTATAAAAGATATTATCGGAAAATGGAACGCTCAGGATTTGATTGCTAACAGAGAAAAAGCTACAGGCGATATTCTATTTAAATTGCAATCCCAGCTCACTGACAATTATATAAATGTTACAGACTTTCAGATGACAGAAATCAATTACTCCGATGTATTTGAAAGAGCAATTGAAAGTAAGGTTACAGCAGAGCAGGAAGCTTTGAAGGCAAAGAATAAAACTGTTCAGGTTCAGGAAGAGGCAAAACAAAAGGTTATTGCAGCCGAAGCAGAAGCAAAATCAATGGCAATCAGAGCAAGGGCTTTGAGCCAAAATAAATCACTTGTTCAATACGAAGCTGTACAAAAGTGGGACGGCAAAATGCCTCAATATATGCTCGGAAATTCAGTTCCGTTTATCAACGTGAGCCCGTCTAAATAAAAAATTATATAGAATATTCCATTATATAATCATCCATAACAAAGCCGTTGCCGATATCAGTGACGGCTTTGTCAATTATTGCAAGCCGGTATTTAAGGTAGGCATCTATTGTCTTTTTATTATTTTTATTGACAGTGAGCTTTATTGACGAATATCCAAAGTCCTTGGCAATTTCTACGATTTTTTCAAAAGCTTTACGCCCGATTCCCTGATGGCGGTATTCTTTTTTTAAATAAAGCTTTGATAAAAACAAATAATCCTCTTTTCTTGAAATCCCAAAATACCCGCATTTTATACCGTCTTTGATGATAAAAAAGTATGCATAGTTTTCATTTTTTATCTGCTCGATTATTGCGCTTTCTGACTGAAATTTTTCTACCATATAATCAATCTGTTCTTCTGACAATAAACAAGGCCAGTATTCATGCCAGATTTCAGACGCTAAATTCGCAAGTTCCTTGATATTCTCTTTATCAACAATTTTAAATTCAACCATATAATAATCTTATCATAAATAGCAAAATTTTATTTTTCAGGTTTTATTATGAAAAAAGGAGAAATTATGTCAGAAATATCATTCGGCTCAAGCTACAAAATCCCTGTATCCCAGTGGGGAATCAACAATTCAAAAAAATTGCAGTTGAAATCTCTTATCGGCTCTTATGCCGGAAAAATCTGCGGTAAAGGACAGGACTCATTTGCAGTAGTTTCTATGCAGGATAAAAAAGATATGAGTTTTATCAGAAAACTTAGAAAAATCGGATATTTTCAATTTGAAATGTTTGAGAATAGTGAATTTCCGGAAAATTTGAAGAAACTCTTAAAATAAAATTCCGGTAAAGTAAATAATAAGGCGCTTTCAAAGAATTTGAAAGCGCCTTGTATTAATTCCGGAAATATATTAGTGGCAAAGAGCCAACAATACACCAGCAGCAACTGCTGATCCGATAACACCAGATACGTTCGGACCCATAGCGTGCATTAACAGGAAGTTTTGAGGATTAGCCTCCTGACCTACTTTGTTAGATACACGTGCTGCCATCGGTACAGCTGAAACACCTGCTGAACCGATAAGCGGATTGATTTTTTCTTTGCTGAACAGGTTCATAATCTTAGCCATAATTACACCGCCTGCAGTTGCAAGTGAGAATGCAACAATACCTAAGATTAAGATGAACAGTGTCTGAACTGTCAGGAACTGGTTGGCAGAAAGTTTTGAACCTACTGACAAACCGAGGAAAATTGTTACAATGTTAATCAAAGCATTTTGCATTGTATCTGACAATCTTTCAACAACACCGCATTCTTTACATAAGTTACCGAATGTTAAAGCACCGATAAGCGGGCAGGCATCCGGAAGTAAGATTACACAGAGTAATAATACCAGAAGCGGGAATACAATCTTTTCTCTTTTTGAAACTTCTCTCAACTGGGTCATCTGAATTTTTCTTTCTTCTTCAGTTGTTAAAAGTTTCATAATAGGCGGCTGGATTACAGGAACCAGTGCCATGTAGGAGTATGCTGCAACAGCAATTGCACCGAGAAGTTCCGGAGCTAATCTTGTTGTAACGAAGATTGATGTAGGACCGTCAGCACCGCCTATGATACCGATTGCTGCAGACTGCGGCATTGTGAATCCGAAGAAACATAATGCCATAAGTAATGCACCGAAGATACCGAACTGAGCAGCACCGCCTAAAAGTGCAGTCTTAGGGTTTGCAATCAACGGACCGAAGTCAGTCATTGCACCTACACCCATAAAGATTATTAACGGGAATAAACCTTTATGAATGCCTGCTTCATAAATTACGCCTAAGAAACCGTTTGGACCTGCCATATCGCAGACAGGAATATTTGATAACAAACCGCCGAATGCAATCGGAACAAGAAGTAACGGTTCAAATTGCTTTTTGATACCTAACCATAGCAGGAATAAGCAGATAAGAATCATTATCCAGTACCCGTGCATGTGCAGGAATTGCTCAAAACCGTTTGTAATTGCAGGGTCTGCAGGTTTTATTAAATTCATTATACCCGTAGAATGCCAAAGGGTATTTAAACCATCAGCTATATTCATTTTCGACCCTCCTTAACCTACAATTGCCAGAGCCTGACCTGTTACAACCTTGTCACCTTGATTTACAAGGATAGATTGTACAGTACCTGCTTTTGGCGCCTTGATTTCAATTTCCATTTTCATTGCTTCAAGAACAAGAATTACATCACCTTCTGCAACGGTATCACCAGGCTGGGCTTCTATTCTCAAAACGTTACCAGGTACACCGGCTTTAACTTCTTCACCGGCACCGCTTCCTGTAGATGCAGCAGCGTGTTCAATACCTTCTTTAACTGATACATCGTAAGTTTTGCCGTTAACAGAAGCTTTGTCGCCTTCAAGTTTAATTGCATAAGATTTACCGTTAACTTTAACAGTGTACTCGCTTCCGTTAGCAGAAACAGGAGCGCAGGTTTGTGCAGGACAGTTTTTGCGAACGCCGATTTGACCTTTGCCTTGTAAGAACATAATACCTTTTTCTTTGCAGGCGCCTGCAATAAAGATATTTTCATCATTAACGTCAAGTCCGGCATCTTGAAGCATTTTTGTAGCTGCAGCAATACCCTTGTTAGAGTCTTTGTCGTTTAAGTCAACAACTAATTCAGTTGTAGGCTGCAAACCAAGCTGCTCTTCCGCAATCTTGATAACTTCCGGATCCGGTTCACAAGGAGTTTTACCGAAGTAACCGAGAACCATTTTGCCGTAACCTTCTGCCATTTTCTTCCATTTTCCGAACATAACATTGTTGAATGCCTGTTGGAAATAGAATTGTGAAACCGGTGTAACTGATGTTGCAAAACCGCCTTTTTCAACAACTTCTTTCATAGCAGCAACAACTTCAGGGAATTTATCCATAACGCCGTTGTCTCTCATCATCTGGGTATTAGCAGTTAAAGCTCCGCCAGGAAGTGGAGAAGAAATAATCATCGGATTAACTGCCAGAGCTTCCGGCGGTAAGAAGTAATCTTTCATACATTCTTTGAAGATTTCTTCCGTTTCAAGAATCTTGTTAATATCAATACCAAGGTCATATTCTGAACCTTTAAGAGCGTGCCACATAGAAACGATATCAGGCTGGGCTGTTCCGCCAGAAACAGGTTTCATAGAAAGGTCTATACCGTCAGCACCGCCGTCGAGAGCTGCTAAGTATGCTGCAAGACCTGTACCTGCTGTTTCGTGAGAGTGGAATCTTATATGAGCTTCCGAACCCAATATTTCACGAGTTCTCTTAATAGTTTCATAAACTTTTCTAGGAGTAGATGTTCCTGATGCATCTTTGAATGCAATGCTGTCAAACGGAATACCTGCATCTAAAATATTTCTTAAAACTCTTTCATAGAAAGCAACGTCATGAGCACCTGTACATCCGATAGGAAGTTCCATCATTGTGATTGTAACTTCGTGCTTCAGACCGTTATCTTTAATACATTGTCCTGAATAAATTAAGTTGTTTACATCGTTTAATGCATCAAAGTTTCTAACTGTTGTAACACCGTGTTTTTTGAATAATTTTGCGTGTAAATTAATCATATCTCTAGGCTGAGAGTCAAGCCCTACAACGTTAACGCCTCTTGCAAGAGATTGTAAGTTAATATCAGGACCGACAGCGGCTCTGATTTTGTCCATTGTTTCAAAAGCGTTTTCATTGCAGTAGAAAATCGGTGACTGGAATCTTGCACCGCCTGCAACTTCAAAATGTTTAATACCGGCAGCAACTGCTGATTTAAGTGCCGGAAGAAAATCGTCTACGAAAACTCTCGCCCCGTAAACAGATTGGAAACCATCTCTGAAAGATGTGTCCATAACCTTAATAAGTTTTGTCATTTGTTTTACCTCTCTTTATTTTGACAATTTATAAAATCTTATTTTTTTAATATTGCGGAAAGTATTGCAACTGCAATATTAGCATCGTCCTCTGCTTGAGGAGCTTTGCATACTCCGGCAGCCTGCGGAACAGCTTCCGGAAAAATCCGGTTAATCTTTTTAACAACTTTAGCCATAATTATCATCGAGATAATTGTTGTGCACAAAAAAGCGAGCACAGTGCCCATCCCTATGAACATTACGGTTAAGCTTTGTACTAATGTTTCACTCATAATATATCTCCTATCAAAAGTATATGTTCTTTATTTTGTTTATCAATTAACCTTAAAGCACCATTATCCGTTATATCTTTAGCAATCCCCGAAACTGTTCTGTCAAAGACTTTTACGGAAATTTCTTTATTGAGAAAACCGGCTCTTTTTAAATACTCTTCTTTTATTAATAAAAACCCTGTCTCAATAAATTTATCATACATCAAACAAAATTTTGCTAAAAGTTTTTTTAGAAAAATTTCTTTATCAATATCCTCTCCTGTTTCAATATTCAAGGAGGTTGCAGGCTGATTAATTTTGTCTAATAATTCTTTTTTTGTATTCAAATTTATTCCGAAACCTAAAACAAGCCCTTCAAGTTTACCTTTTTCAATAACACCTTCCGCTAAAATTCCTGATATTTTTTTTGAATTAATCTGAATATCATTCGGCCATTTAATTTTAGGTTCAACTCCGTATTCTTCAAATGTTTGTGCGAGAACCACGCATAAATACTGGGTTAAATTTGAATAAACTTCTCTCATTTCTTCCGAAGGCTTAAGTACAACAGAAGCGTAAATATTATCTTTCCCTAAATAACTCCATTTTCTCTCTAATCTTCCCCTGCCGTTTGTCTGGTTGAAAGTATACACTACAGTTTTATCGGATAAATTTTGAATATGCTCTTTTGCATATTTATTAGTAGAATCAATCTCTTCTAAATAAAATAAATTCATACATTTATTCTAATATAAAAAAAGCTGCTCTGAAATAAATTTTCAAAACAGCTTTAGTATGTACACATTAGGTTTGCATTTATGTTATTAAGCTGATTGCTTATATTCCGGATTTAATTCAATTTCTTTTGCTTTTCCAACATTTGGCTCTAAAACAATTTCTTTAGCCGCAGCAGTATTATCAGGCTTCAAAGTCGTTTCAGCTGCCTTTTCTTTAGGAGCTTCATCTTCACCGAAGAATTTACGTCCGAGCCAGTTTGCAAGTGGAGTAATTGCAACAGGTGTAAAGAATCTGTAAATTAGTGTGAAGGTCAAGAGTGTTGCAAGAGTTTTGAACCCTTTTAAACGTGAGCCTAATTTAGCTTCAAGTTCTGCCGCTTTTTCTGCAGAAATCTGACCTAAAGCTTTTCTCTGTTCCTGAAGTCCTGCATATCTATACTCAAGTTTTTTATTCTTTTCTCTCAGTTTTGTATCAACCCAGTACCCGAGCGCTGTCGGAACAATGAATCCTAACCCCTGGTTGATTGCAAGAGTCTTTCTTCTCTTTTTATCCAGATCCTTTTTGGTAAGGGTTTGTTCCATATAAACACTGGAGGTTAATAGAGAACCAAGAACTGACATGTGCTGGGTCATTTGCCCCGGGAATTTTGATAATTTTTCAGAAGTTTTGTGAACCCATTCTTTGTTATACATTGGCTCTGCATATTTTTCTCCGAAAAACTTGCCGACCTTGTCCCAGAATTTTGCCTTGAATGCTACATTATCTATGTTACCTGTTTTTTGAGAATTGTCGTTATATTTATTTCTGTTTACATTATATTGCTTGTATTGCGGATAATTATTAATATTTTGTATTCTCATTATGCCACCGCCTTTCTGGCAGAAATATCTTCTTTTTTAGGATTTAATTCTATATTTTTTTGAGTATTTTCTGTCGGTTGTGGTTTTTTACCTTTTTCCAGGTGGAATATGTTTTTAAGAACAAGAGGTATTAATGCAATCGTTGCAGCTGCAACAAAAGGTCTTGTAACAATATCAGGCAGCCAGGTCAGCAATTTGTCTGAAATTTCATTATTCAAATCAGCATCCAGATATTTTTGCTCAACCGGCGAGCCTAATTTATCAGGAACCCTGCTCTTGTCTTTAATACCGTTATTTGTTTGATAAGATACATATTTTTCAACTTTATCTTTTGTATCAAATCTCTTTTTGCCTGTATAAAGCGGTATTGCATCAGTTGTTTCTCTGTATGAAGAAATATGAATTGCATCCATATCTAACTTAAACGGTGTTCCGTCTGCATTTTTCCAGAAATCCGTATGCAATCTCTGTCCGTCTTTCTTGATTGTATTCAAATCAACTGTCGGGAATACTTCTTTTAAGAAACCTTCATCCATATGTTGAAGAGAGAAGAAGTTTTGTCCGACGCCGTCTTCCTTAACAGATACAAACATATCTTTTAAATCAATGTGCAGTTTATTGCCGTTTCTGTCAATCCATTCATTTGCAGATTTACCCTTCATCTCGGCAAGGTTAATATCAGCCCCGATTGATTTTAAAGTTCCTTCTGATACTTCTGATATATGTTTAGGTTTTGCAACCTTGATTACATCCTTAAATTCTTTTGAGAACGGATTACCGTAAATATCTTTCCATTCATTCATCGGTTTTCTTATATTAGCAGCTTTATCTTTCCAGATTGAATCAATATTTAAGTTCGGATACATAGTTTCAAGAGTTTTGGTCTTGAAGTTCTTAACCAGATTTTGCATTGCGTATTTTAAGCCCTTTGTAAACGGCATTGCAAGGAATATTGGAGAAACTAATCCGACAACACCTGAAGAAATTGAGTGAGCGGAAGCGTATATATTATCTTCTTTACTTTTCTTTGTCGGAATTGCCATAATTGCAAGCGGTCTTAAGAAAGTACAGATTAAAAATGAAATAGCAGCTTGAATAAATACTTCCTGATTCATAGAATCAAGTAACTTATCAAAAACACCGCTGGTGAGAATTTTATCATACCATTTCTTCTCTTTACCCGCGGTGTTTTTCGTGTTATCTATAACTTTTTGAATAATCTCTTTTTTGCCCTTAAAAGACACATTTCCCTCATACGTATCTTGTTGGTCATAGAGGTGCTGCTTTCGCATGCGTTCCGAATAATTTAATCTAAGCTCATTTGATGGGATAGGTACATTGTTGGTTGATTGCATTCTCCCCAACGAGTTTAGATTTTGCGTTGTATGAATCTTCATCATAGTTTCCAATCTAAATTAACTGCCTACACATTTATCATAAAACAAAGGAAAATTTTTTTTGCTAGTTGTTTACAATTTTGTTACAATTATTTTGGAAGCAGAGTTAAGTATGAATAAAAATGCGATTATAGCTTGTTTAATATTTATTATGTCTACAAATTTTGTTCAGGCATTTGATCTGGACATGACTGTAGACGATGAAATCAGAAAAAATTACAATTCATCTAAACTTGTAGACGACACTCATACAGGAAGTTCGGAAGAAGAGTCTCTGCCTTCACTGCCGGAGATTTCAAAATACGATAAACAAAATGAAACAGTAAACAAAGTCATCGATAAAGAAATAGAGCCGGTGAAAGATATTCCTGTTCAAAATACAATCACATCAAACGCTATAAAAATCCGCAAAGGAACCTCTTTTGATGTAGTAAATTCAACTAAAATATCCGACTGGCTTGCAAAAGGAAATACAGTAAAATTCAGCACTAAAACTCCAATTGTAAAAAGAAAATATACAATTCCAGCCGGAACTACTTTTACAGGAGAAATTCTTGAAGTTCACAGACCGCAGATAACCTGCAACGGAGGACTTGTTGTTATAAGAGTAAGAAGCATGACTTATAAAGGAAAAACTGTTCCTATAAATGCATATATTACAAGAGCGGATGATAAGATGATATTTTTAAACAATATAAAAGGGGACAGGACTTTCTTAAAAACAATGTGGAAAAAAGGAAACTGGGGAAGAGCGCTCTTCGGTAGAATGTTTAACCTGACAGTAGACCTCGGAGGTGACGGAGCAACTCTTCTGCTCTCGCCGTTTCCGCTTGCTTACGGTACAATATGTCTCGGTCTAAATACTCTAACCTCTCCGATTTGCGCCTTTTTCTCAAAAGGCGGGCATGTCTCAATTCCTGCCGGAAGCGATTTCAGAATTAAATTTTTAGATACAGCTTATCTGCAATAAATTTTTAAAACAGTTTTACAACATTCTGTTCTTCAAACTTCGGACAGGTATTCCATACGAGAGTCGGTATAATATCACCTTCAACCCGTCCCTGGAATTTGCAGTTGCAGCAGCCTTTAACCATGTTTGTAGAACCATCAATTAATGGCTGAAAATATTTGCAGCACTGACATACTTTCATAGATAACCCGTAATCTGAAAGTTTATCCGACAACTCACGGATTGCATCAACCATTCTCAGGTGATTGTTTTTAGTAAGGTAGGTTTTTCCTCTGTTTATAAATTTTACTTTTGCAAGCCCGTCATCTGATATTAACTCCAGCTGGCATTGAAAGTCTTTTTTGCCGTCGGTTACGATAATATTAGTAACCATTTTTTCAATATTATGCTTTCTTCTTGCTTTCTTTATAAGATTTCTTGCTCCTCTTATTGGCGGAAGATTTTTAATTATATGACCTACGGAATAAATAGGATAAGCAAACAAATATAAATGTTCTTTTGCGTATAGTTTTGTGCTCATAATACTTATGCAGAAGGCAAGCGCAAGAATTATAAATGTTATAAGTATTGTCGTATAACTTGTCCAGAACGGAAATGCGTAGGCATGGTGTAATAAAATTGCATAAGCAAGCAAACATACAAGCCAGTTCGGCTGAATGAGCGAACATACATATTCAAGAGTCAGAAAATTCGGACAATGGGTTACATTGTTCCAGAAAATATTAATTCTCTTAGATAGAGAAGGTATTCTGGAATCATAGTTAACGATTGATGTATAAACTTTTAAATCATCAATAAATGCGACATGCACACCTTCATTGGCAAGTTTTACGGTATATTTAATTTCTGCAACTTTATCCTGAAATTCAAAAGATTCTATTTTATCAAGCAGAGCTTTTTTTATAATAAAAGAATCTGTGTTGATAAGATTTGCCAGTCCTAATCTGGTTCTTGATGTGTATATAAATTTTGAACAGTACCTTGAAAAAGTCGATTTAATATTTTCCAGAGGGGTAAATCCTTTTTCTTCTTGGATATAATTTACCATCGGCATGAAAACATCATACTTGGATAAATAATAGTTTACATTTGTAAGAAAATCCGAGTCGACATAATTCTTAGCATCAAGAAAAACATAAGCATCCAGATTCGGAGTTTCAGCGAGTTTTTCTGCCAGAATGGAATACGCCTGACTTTTTCCTATAGGTTCCAGATTATCAATAGTAATAAAATTAATATCCAGATCACTTTTTAGAGTTACATCAGAGGACTTTTTACATTTATCCAGAATTGCGTAAATAGTATATCTTTGTTTCGGGTAATCCTGATGTTTAAGCTGTTTTAAGAGGTTGTCAAGAGTATTTGCTTCACCTGATGCGTAGACTACAACACAAATATTAGAGTCTTTAGAAGTGTATTTGTCTCTGATTTTTCTTGACGGTTTAATGCTTCTGATAGCCAGAACAATGAAATAAACAGTAAATAAAGTTATGTAAATATATAAAATAGTCATAAATTAGTCTCCAAGAAAAGTTTACTCTAAAAATAACAAATTCTCAAATAAAAAAGACTTGATTTCAAAAAATGTCTATGCTAGATTAGAAATTGCCGGGGGTAAATGAAGAAAAGGCTTTATTAATCCTCAACTAGCCGGTATGAAAATTTGACAGTATGGGCTGCTAGCTCAGGTGGTTAGAGCGCACCCCTGATAAGGGTGAGGTCGGTGGTTCGAGTCCACTGCGGCCCATATAAAAAGGATGATAATGAATATTATCATCCTTTTTATTTTTTATATATAACTTCATTATATATAACTTCAAAATTAATATAATAGGTAATAGGTTTCTGGGTAATAGGTTTCTGGGACATTGAGACAGGGAAAATTTAATAAAAAATCAAACAGACAGCCGATTTGAGGCTGTTTTTTAGTATTGAGATGTACCGGTCTTTTCGTCTTGGATTATTCGGGGTGTCGGGAAGTTCTCAGCT
>CALUVI010000011.1 GCA_944324185.1 Candidatus Gastranaerophilales bacterium
AACAAATCTCTCGGGCTGTTTTTTGCAAAATACTTTTCTAATTTTTTGATGCTTTCAATATTTCTAATTGGTTCTACTGTAGTCATACAATCTCCTTTCCTAATTCCATAAGAACAACATTTTTGAACGGCAAAACCGACTCAAAAACTTCAATCAAATAATTATTATGGAAAAACGACAACATAAAATTAGGGGTATAGTATATGTGGCAAGGCTAAGGGCAGTAAAAAATATTGAGCCCTCGCAAATAATGAAATCGGGGTAAATTTAAAGACCAGAAAAAGCAGTATTAATATGTAATAGGGAGTAATCTTTTGCTCAAGCATTACCCCCTAAGATTTTGTATCAATTAAATTCTAAACGAATTCCCAACGATAGCCATAAGCTGTTTTTTGGCAACCACGACAGCAACGTCTTATTAAATCTAAATTACAATAATAGTTTTCTCTTACAAAAGCAACCCAATTACTTGCGGCTCTTACATTCTCAAATATTTGTCCGGTTTCAAGACATCTGACCTTTTTTGATTGTTCTTGCAATGATTTGAATGGTTTTATTTTTTCCATAAGTAGATTAAATTTTTCAGAAGAGATTTTATAACTTCCCATTTTAATATCTTCCTGCTTGAGGATTGCTGTGTAAATCTTTTTAGATTTTATTGCTTTTTTATACAATGTTCTGTAAGGCTCTAAGTCTTTTTGTATTTCATAAAAAATATCTTGCGGCGGTCTAAAGGTACCGATATGTGTTTCATTCTGCTTAAGTGTAACTGTACATCTGTTTTTCGCTTTCGTAGTCATAGATTTCCTCTCTTATTGCTTCGCATAAATCATTTTTATGCAATAATCCCATCTGTAATCCCATATAAACTGCATCTATTGCGGTATGAATTTCTCCGAGAAAACAATATAAACGCCATTTTTGAAGTCTTGTGTTTGAGAGTGATAAACCCATTTTTCTTGCAATTTGTTTATTCTTATAACCTTTTGCTATCAGAATCAAAATTTGGTGTCTTCTATCAGTCATAGTTGCTCGATGCTTGTACATATTTTTCCTTTCAATGCATTTAATGGATTACATTTTAACCATTTTGTAAGGCAATTTTTTTATGCCGAAAAAACTAGACATGCGGGGAATTGTTTTACAACTTTTTGACTGGTACATTACAAAAAGAAAATACATTGAAAATTTTGGAAACATTGATTGTATAATAGTTTCAGAGACTTTTTAATTTAATGTCTTACAAAATGGTTAAATTGTAAGGCAAATAAAATGTAATGCAATGACTCTGATAGAGAGGGTTTTGCACTATAAAATAAAGTTGGAGTAACTGTAGTCAATCTGGTCTTGTTCGATACCTATGTATCTTAAAGTTATCTGCGGACTTGAGTGATTGAATATTTTTTGCAGGATAACAACATCTTTGAATTGTTGGTAATGGTGGTAGCCGAAAGTTTTTCGCATCGAGTGCGTTCCGATTCTTTCTTGCAGTCCGGCTTTTTCGCACGCATCACGTATTAAATAATAAGCCGTTACCCTATCAAGCCGGTGTTTCCAGTGAGATAAAAACAAAGGTTCTGCGTTTCGTCTGCCTTTGACAAAATTTTCAATCATCGGCTTTAAACGGTCATTAATCGGGAATTTTTTAAATTTTCCTGTTTTCTTTTCAATAATCTGAATATGGCTTTTGTTTCTAACATCGCCGACATTCAAAGATAGCAAGTCGGAAATTCTTAAACCGCAGTTTGTGCCGAGTACAAAGAGCATTAAATTTCTTTGGCTCTGACTTGCTAAAACTTTTTCTACTTTTTTGATATCAGATTTGTTTCTGATGGGTTCTACTGTAGTCATTTTAACCTCTCCTTTTTTAACCTAAAAACTACTCGGGGGCTTATCCCCCTAAAAAATTTTCGGTCACACTAAGGATTTCTTCAAAACAAACAATAGATATGTTTGTAATAAACTATCAGAGACCCAGCAAATTAACTTTTAAATCTGCATAAAGTTCTTCAAATTCTTTATTTCTCCTCCAAATTCCCTCGGCTAGTTTTTGGGGCAGGTCAACTTTGTTTGAATTGTGAGAGGTAAATCTCGTCAGATAACTGTAAACCTTTTTGAATTCTTGAATTTCAGGTTTTGTAAATGCTTTTTCTTCAGGGCTTTGAAATAGATTTTCATTTACAAAGACCTGATTGTTGTAAACATAAAAAGAAAATTCCTCATCATAAAAAATTCTGTTTCTGCCTTGCTGCGGAGATTTATCATATAGTGATTTTAATTTATTTGTCTGCCGAGCGTAAATTAACTCCCTAAAAATATAATATAATTGCATCGTAGAGCTTTCTGCAATACCAATTACATCTTTGGCTTTATATGCCGGAATTGAAAGGCAAAAACACCGTATTACAATATCCAAAATCTTTGCCGAATAATAAGATAATATGGCATATTTTTTATTAAAACTCTGTTTATTGTAAAAATACAGGTCATTTCTTAAAGTTAATTTTCCCTCTTGCACCAGAGTCAAGAGAAGTAACTCTAAAACACCCTCATCAACATCTTCCGCAATAGTGGAAATCTCATCAAGTGTAAATTTATCCAACCTTTTGCAAAGCCTTAATATTCTGTTTTCTTGGATTATTGACGGTTCAAAATCTTTGCACTCCATTACGATTTACCTCCGGCAAATCTGCATTCCGTCAGATTTTTCACAGGGACGAGCTCGCTCACTCCGTTCGACTCCGCTCTTGTCAAAATCCGCCTTTCATTAAGCAGTTCTTTCAAAGTGTATTCATCTATTTCTTTAATTTTGTTAGTTTCAGACAATTTTTCTATTTTATTAATCAACTTAACCAACTGCCTGAACTGGTTTGTCCTTGTTGCAAGGTAATTAATGGCATCAGGAGTAAACTCCAAATCCGTTATTTGTTGAAGAATGTCTGTAATATCGTCTTGATTAAATTGCTCAAACCTAAGTGTTTTATAGAGTCTGTCCACCAGATGCGGATATCTTGCAAGTTTTTTATCTGCCGCACCCATCCCAACTAAAACTATCGGACAGGCTGTCCTGTCGTGCAAATCCCTTAATGTTTCAACGGTGTGTTTTTCAATCCAATAATCAATCTCATCAACAATGATTACTTTAGGATTTAAACGCAGGCTTTTTTCAATAACTTCAAAATTATCCTGTGCGTGCCAGTAAGGTTCTTCGCCAAGTTCTTCCGCTATTTCAGACAATAACCATTTAACGGTCATTCCCTGAGTTGCCCTTACATACACAGAATCGTTTTTATCCGCCCACCACTGGATTGTCTGAGATTTTCCAAGCCCATGGTCGCCGTAAACTAATGCGAGTTTCGGAATATTCGGCGGAAGTTTCTGCAACTCATCCATCAAAGATACAAACCGCTTGACGTTTTTTGTTTTAATAAATGTTTTCTTCATAGTTTTCATCTCCGTATAAATTAATATATTCATCACTTCTTATGTAATCGGCGAGCCATTTTCTGTCTTCAGTATTTGTTGTTCCGTTTGTCATCAACCACTCATATTTTTCATAATTTGAATTGAACATCGGCACATTCATCTGCCGTTCACGAGGTGTTTGCTTCTTGGGGGCTCGCATTAAACGGCGTTGCGAGTCTTGCTCAACGCAAGCCTCTCCAGCCTCTGCTCGCCTCCGCTTCCGTTCACGTTTCGGCTTTGGTTGTTCTTCTATTTCTACAACCGGCTCCGGCTCAATTTCCAAAACCTCAGCTTTTTCACCCGGATAATATTTCAGAAATTCTTTTTTAGCCTTCTTAAACTGTCGCTGCTGTCTTTGGTACTGCTGTTTGTATTCCTCCATATCTTTTACGGTGCCGAGAACATTTGCCATCGGGTGAACTTTTTGAACCCTATGTGCCACGCATAAAAATTCACCTTTCATTGAATAAACATGAACCTTTGAAAGGTCAAACAAACTGTATCGGACATAAACCTTATCCCGAAGTCCAAGAATAACATCACTTCTGTAATGCATTCCGAGGAACGTTATTCCATGTTTGTTTATTGTCCTTGCCTCGGTTTTCATCATTAAATCATTGAGAATATTTTTATCTATATCCTGTTTTTGAACGGTATTTAAACACTCTTTAATTGTCATACTTCTATCATTCGGGCAGGGCTTTGAATTGTGAAACTCAAGCCAGCAATCAATAAATTTAATAGCCTCCTGAACTGTCGGAATGTAGTTTTTAGTTAGTTTTTTGTGCATCTCTCTGTGTAATTTCTCACCACGCTTTAACCACGCAGGTTTGTCTTCAATACTTGTTCCGATGTAACTTGTCATCATTTTTTCAAACTCCTCCTGAAATTCAAGGAAGAATCTTTCTATAACTTTTGCACGTGCATTGTATGGTTTAGCAAAAACGGAGCGGATACCTAAATTCGCATACACTCCGTTAAAGCCATCCTCGTCAAAGTCCACATTCTGAAAGTATTTAGATTTAAAAGCCTTTCCGTTATCCTGATACACTACTTTCGGGATTATTCCGAGATTTAAAATAGCATTCCTTAAAGCACTTGCTATGCACTGTGTATTTTCGCTCATCATAATTTCATATCCTACGAGTGCTGTTGATTTCCAGTCTAAAAAACCGACTAAAGTTGCTCTGGTCGGCTTTCCTGTAAACGGATTTATTACTTGGAAGTTGAGAACATGTCCGTCTGCGATTAACACATCTCCAACATTAAGAACTGAAATATCCCTCTCAATATACGCTTCCACTTTATCGTGGTATGCTTTTTCACCCTCTCTGAATAATATCCATTGTGCATAATTATTCTTTTTGTAGTGTTCCGAAAATCGTCTGAAGGTCTGAATGCTTGGAATAGGTTCAATTCCTTGTTTTTCCAAAATATGTCGTGTAAGTTTTATCGCTTTTCCGACACTGAATTTATTGGGGTGCATGAGGAATTTAATAAATATATTTTTCATCTCCTGCGTGAGGATTGTGTTGTATTCATTTTGTTTTGAATATTTATACCCCGGCAAAAGCACTCTGTAATCTTCGCAATCTTCATAAGCCCAAAGCCAACGGTGAAGTGTACCGACAGAAATACTCCCTATAAATTGATAAACTTTAGGTAAAAGCATTCCCGAATTATACAAATCTAAAAATATTGAATCCGCCTCTTTTTTGGTTTTGTATTTACCCCTGATGTTTTGTAAAGCCTTAACAACATCTACTCTTGCCAGTGCCGTTAATTTTGCACTCTCTGCAATAAATGTCGGATATTTTGGTTTTGTATCAAGCGGAACTAATGCGGTACAACTTGATTGAGTAGCTTCTTTGATTAGTTCGTCTTGGAGTTTTTCCTGTACTTCAGGCTCTAAACTTGAATAAAGAATTTCATACGAAGTGCCACCAAAGACTTTTACCTCACGAGCAATATATTTATCCTTTTGAATAGCAAGCCTTAATGAGCGGTTGCTCGTTAATCCCTTTATCTCAGCTATTTTATTTATGTTTATATATTCTTCAGCCATCGTACACACACGATAACTCTGAAGACAAAAGAATGGAACACCATTTCCGAGCTTTGTGTCGGTTTCGTATCAATTAATTTAAAAATCCGCTTAGGACAAGTTTTTCTTGTATATGAGCTAAGTCATCGGGTGATAAATTTTGATAAAAATAACATTTAATTATAGGTTGCTCTAAATCAGCACGCATTACATATGGAAGTTCATTAAATGTTTTACCAGTTAATTCCGGCAAGGATTCGACTCTGAATAATTTATATTTATTATTAACGTAATCAATTAATGCTTTAAAATTATTATATCCATAGAATGGTCTATATTTACCATCAGCACTTAACACAAAGAATACAGATATATCCGGTCGCATTTTTGTTAAGAGCAATTCTATTAGCATTGATTTTTGTAATTTCCCAAGAAAACTTTTATGTTCCGGTCTAAATTTATAATCTATATTTTCATCATTCAAAATATCTTTAACCGATTTATATTCAGGTTGACATTGGTAATTTATAAGTTTCATGATGGCTCCGTATTTTAAATTCAACTAGACCATAAACACAGAAAATTTTAAAGTTTTTACTTCCGTCCTAAAGAAAATTTTTCCGACCTCGTTTTAAATTTTTCTAAAAATTTGCGGAACTGGACTATTCCGAAATAATCAAATTATCCGTACAACTCAAAAACGGTGCGTATCTCACTGAAATTCTGCAAATCTCAATCTATCCGTACAGTCCAGAAAAAGTCCAGTTTCCCAGTTTGATTTTTTTGGTAAACTTAATTTTTCCGACCCGGAAACTCCCACACAAAGCCAACTTTACCAAAATAATCTATCTATCCGTACAAATCAATCTGGACAAAAAAGTACACCTCCGCCCTTAGCTCCCTCACGCAACCCGCGAATTAGGCGGTTTCTCATCATTACCTTTTAAATAAAAAAGGCTTAGCCAAAAGCTAAGCCTTTTTTATTCGGAGAAGGCGGGATTCGAACCCGCGGGGGGCTTTCGCCCCCACAAATTTTCGAGATTTGCACCTTAAACCGCTCGGACACTTCTCCAGTTATCGTTTTATTCTATCAGCCAGCTCTTTTGCGTATTCCATCTTAAATACCAGATTTAAAACAGTATAAATTCCGAGAGCTGATATCATTACTATAATTATTTTTACTATTTCAAAAACGTATTTTGGTAATTCCATACTATCACAACCCTTGCCGATAAACCAGCAGGCTGCAAATGTAATTATTCCCGCGATAACCATTTTTGCAAGGTTTATAAATAATGATTTATAATCCAGTTTTATTTTTTTATGTATAAATAGTCCAAGAAAAGTCGCATTAAATAAAGTTACAAATGACGTAGAAAGGGTAATTCCTGCAATTCCCATATCAAGTTTCAAGATTAAAAGCCAGTTCAGGATTGCTTTAAGCCCGATTGACGACATTGCAATTACAAAAGGTGTTTTAGAATCATTAAACGCATAGTAAACTCTTGTTATAGAATCTCTGAAAACATACGGCAATATGGAGATTGAGAGGAAACACAAAGCTTCAGATACCATTACAACAGCATTAGCATTGAACGCGCCGCGCTCAAATATAAGTGATATCCCGTCTTTTGCAAGAAGAAGTATCAGAATAAACATTGGAATGCCGACAAAAAACAACACACCGACACCTTTATTAAAATATTTTTTTATTGCGTCTAAATCTCCTTCACCCGCAAGCCTTGAAAATATCGGGAAAAGAGGAACAAGAAACGCTGTAACCAGGATGCCTACCGGGAATTGGAAAATTCTGTTTGCAAAAACAACAGAAGTCCACGCGCCTTCCTTGAGAGTGGAGGCAAAAAACATATCTATATAAATACTTATCTGACCGATTGTAGAACTCAATATTGCAGGGAAAAGAAGCTCGCAGATATTTTTGAACTGCGGATTGTTCCTGATATCAAGATTAGGCTTAATTCTATAACCTATCTGCCTGATTTTCGGGAATTGTACAACAAGCTGGCATATTGCGCCGAGAGTTGTAGCTCCCGCAAGTACCACACCGGTTTTGTCATTACGAACAAGTGATATTACTATAATCACAACCGTGCTCAGAATCATTGGCGAGAGGTTCGGCAAAATATACTGCTTATGGCAAATCAAAAGCCCGTAGTAAATTCCGATAATTCCGCCGATAAGAATAATCGGAGACATTATTCTAAAGTGTTCCGAGGCAAGCGCTACAAGCTCCGGCGCGCCTGCTGAGATTATAATCCCCATTATTTTATCTGCAAAAAAGAAACCTAAGATTGCGCAAGCAGCAAAAAATATAAAAGATACCGTCAAAAATGTATTATAAAGCCTGTTTACAACCTCATCCGGTTTAGAGTCAAAATCCGGTATCAGCTTTGAAAATACGGCAACCGCTGCACTATGAAAAGGACCTCCGACTCCGCCTAAGATAATGATTGCAAGCGACGGTATTTGAAGCGCGTAGAAATAAGCATCAGATACGAGAGTTGCGCCGTAAAAATTTGCAACGACCATATCTCTTACAAACCCCATAAACTTGCTTGCAACGGTTACAAGTGCAATGAGCCATGCGGCTTTTAAAACGCTAACTTCCTTATTCGTCTCTGTCATACTTTTCTACCAGTTCCACATACAAAGTTACAGACCTGCCTAATGTCGGAGGATAATAAACAACGGTATTTTCGCCGTCTTCTATGTATCTTGAAATATCTATTTTATAATCTTTCTGAAAAATCGTTTTTGAAACAGGAAATTCGTGAACTTTTCCGTTTATCATTACAGCGATTTTGGCAGCAGTAGAATTTGTAATAATAATTCTTGCTCTCCCTACAGGCGCCCAGAATGTCTGTTTAACCTCTTCACCGCAAACAGTTACAGGCATTGTACCAAGATTTATGCCGGAATAATAATGTCTCAAAATGTTATAATACGGCTGATCTAATTTATTTGCCATATATCCGGCGCCGTACTGGCTCATCCCGACTCCGTGTCCGAAACCGCCGCCGTTTATAGTTATATCCGTAACATTACCGTAATTATCAAGCTGCTTTTCAATGATTATATTGGCGCTCGGAAGTGAAATTCCGTCTTTCTGGAACACTCTTCTTATAACAAGCTCTTTTGCAATCCGGTAACACCCTCTGTCAGTCATAAGTTCGACTTCAATGGCTTTTCCGGAAGCGCCGCGTTTCATAACTTTTATGTCTTTAATATGCCCCAGCTCATCCCCCTGATTGAAAGCCGGATGTATAAAACCTGTCTTAGACTGGGCTACAAGCGTAGATTTAAGAATATTTTCCAATTCTCCGACCGCCCAGGTTTTCTGCCATCTGTAATACGGTGATTCTATATCATAAGAAGGGATTTTTGATTCATAAAACTCTTTTGCCTTCTCTTCTTCATCAAGCGGTTTAAATTCTTCTTTATCAGGAACTGCAACCAGATAAGGCTTTGATATAGACGGAAACATTTTTGTATTAGGGTCGGAAAAAGCATTTGAATAACTCTCCGTATACCCTCCGGCAGTAGAGCTATATAGAGCAAGAATCGGTTCGTTGTCATACAGTGCAACTATTCCGTCTGTCTCCATTACAGCGCGGGTTGAAAGGTCATCTTCCGTATTTACGCCGTAGTAAACCTGACTTGCAACACTGTCAACCACGTTAAACTCTTCGTAAGCCTGAGTTCTCGTAGACAGTACATAATTTCTTGCAGCTACCGCCTGAGCCTTCAAAGCTTCAAGACCGAACCTTACCGGCATTTCATTAGGTACAACGCCTTTCAAATATTCCTGAACTTCTACCAGATTAACCAGATAAAACCCTTTTCTGTCAGGGTGTTGAACTATTTCAAACGCGCCGTGATACAAAGCAGGCTTTCCTTTTCGTCTTAACTCTTTTACCCCGAGCACGCCCTGCGGGCAGACTATAACAAAATCTCTCAAAGTTCCGACTTTGCCGTTTATTATTAAATCAAGCCCCATAACTCCGTTATTAATTGTCATCTCGGTATCAGCAGGAACAGAAACTATAGGCTTTCTTGTCTCTTTGTCACAAATCTCACAATCGGCAGTTCCGTATACCGTAACCTGCTGCTTTAAAACATTCTGGAATTTATTATCTGTAAGCCCGACTCTTATGACATTATCAGCAAAAACAGGATTAAACGCAGCAAAACCAAACATTAGCAGAAAAAATACTAACAAAATGCCTGATACTCTCATCTGCTTAAATTTCCTTCTCACAATTAAAACAACTCTCCTATTTTACCCCTTTAGTTCCCAAACGGTACCGTCTTTAGAATCTTTTAGTATAATTCCGGCTTTGTCTAAGGCTATTCTGATTTTGTCTGCAACATCCCAGTTTTTCTCAGAACGCGCAATTCTTCTCTTCTCAATAATTTCATCCATTGATGAATATTTTTCGCCGAGTTCTGTACTAATTTCTTCCAGCTTTTTGCTTAATTCTTCTTCTGACAATTTAGCTTTTTCAAAAGTAAAACCTAAAGTTGAAGCAAGCTTAAACAAAAGAGTATAAGCGTAAGGAACATCTTTATTTGCTTTGTTTGCAAGATCAAACAGAACTGCAAGCGCCTTTGATGTATTCAAATCCTCATCCATTGCAGAGACAAAGTCTTTATACTCATCTAATTGAGTAATATCAAGATTTTCATCAACAGGAGTCTGTTTTGCGTTAAGCATTCTTTTAACTCCGTTTGCTGCTGCCTGCAAAGCTTCATCGGAAAATTCAACCGGCATTCTGTAATGATTGGTCAAAATAAAGAATCTTATTGTATTAGCGTCATAATTCTTGAGTAAATCATCTATTGTAAGGAAATTACCCAGAGATTTTGACATTTTTTCTTTGTTAATTGTTACAAACCCGTTATGCAGCCAGTAATTAACGAACTTGCATCCGTTTGCGCACTCTGATTGCGCAATCTCGTTTTCGTGATGCGGAAATATCAAATCAGCGCCGCCAGCGTGAATATCAATTGTCCTTCCCAAATACTTTCTGCTCATTGCGGAACACTCAATATGCCAGCCCGGACGTCCGACACCCCAGGGAGAATTGTATCCGAACTTTTCATCCCTTTTCCATAATGCAAAATCAAGCGGATCCTCTTTATGTTCTCCGACTTCAATTCTTGCCCCGCTTTCAAGCTGGTCTATCGGCTGCTTTGAAAGATAGCCGTATCTCGGGAATTTCTTAACCCTGAAATACACATCACCGTCAGCTTCGTAAGCATACCCTTTATTTATTAACTCTTTTACAATCGCAATCATCTCGCCGAGAGTCTTTGTTGCAAAAGGTTCAATATCAGGCTTCAAATTATTCAAAGCCTTCATGCTTTCAGAAAACTTTTTATACCAGTATGTAGAAACCTCTTCCAGAGTTTTACCCTCTGTTTCCGCTTTTTTAAGGATTTTATCATCTACATCCGTGACATTTCTGCAATAAGTTACGTCATACCCTCTGAATTTCAGGTATCTGTATAAAACATCCCAGGTTATATAGCATCTTGCATGTCCTAAATGTGCATTATCATACACTGTAGGTCCGCAAACATACATTTTAACTTTGTTTTCTTCAATAGGCTTAAATTCTTCTATCTGATTTGTGTAAGAGTTGTGTAATTTCATTCTTGCTCCCCAATATTTACAGGCAGAAATTTCTTCTGCACAACAATACTACAACAAACAGAAACGCATGTCTATTAAAGGATTAGGAAAAACTCTTATTTATCTTCCGAAAGTCCCATTTTCTTGGCATTTGCTCTTCTTGTGTTACTGTAAGTGAGCATAGGAATCAAAATACCTAAGATTACCGGAGAAATAAATACGGTTGAAATAAATCCTGGAAGCGAGTTTAGACCTCTTGCCATTTTAGCAATTCTGTTATGCTTAATCTCGCCGGAACCTTTCATTAATTTTGAAATAACTTCATTTTTAGCATTCTTATCAGTTACTTCAAATTTTTCAAACAAATCAAGTATTTTCTTATTCTTTTCTTCTTTTGTTAAGCCTTTGATTGAATCAAGCGTAAATGTTTTTTCATTAAACATCTGTGATTTATTTTCCGATTTAGAAAGAATTTTTTCCAGATCGCCGCCTTTGTTGTCAACAAAATTAGCAAAATTCATAAGCTTGGCTTTAGAATCAATATTTCCGTATATTGCATCCAAATCTGCAACAGACAAAACTTCCAAATCACTGTACGGATTTATAACATCCAAAAATTTATTAATTGCATTTTTACCGTCGGAAGCTCTGTTTGTAAGAACAAAACCAACGTTATCTTCATAACTTTTTACGAGCATCTTGGTTAACATCGGTACTGCAAATACAACAGAGAGTGATGAAACAGTATCTCTCAGAAGAATCTCGTAAATTTCTGTCATATCTTTTTTGCCGTTCTCATCAACAGATGCTCTTTCCCAGGCGTGCTTTCCTCTCGGCCATAACAAACCTAAAGTCGCAAGAAGAGCAAATGTGGTTTTTGAGAAATTATATCCTGTATATTCAAGAAGAGCCTGACATTTTTCAGGAATTTTCTTTGTCGAGAAATTTCCGAGCTTTGAGAAAAATCCGTCTGAATTTATACCTCTGCCCTGAAAACTAGGATTTGAAGCCGTTTCATTTTTTTGAGCCTCATTTTTCTTTGCAGCTTCTTCCTTCTGCTTCTTCTCCTTCAAATGCTTCATTGTATTAGCACCCGGAGAAACTTTAGAAGGAGCGTACAATTTAGGCAGGATTGATAAGCCCCCGAGAGTTATCACAACATTTGCAATATTCGTTAAAAGACGTTTGCCGGCAAAATTGTTTTTTATATTTTCTATTGCACGGGCATCAATCGAAGAATAATCAGCATTGTTAATGATTGCATCGTCGCTGAAATCTTTCAAAGCCCTCATTGTTTCGGCAGAGCCAAAACCTGCTTTTGCAGCACCTTCGCCTACGATAACCTTGTTTACATTAAACAACTCGTCAGAGTTTTCAACCATTTTGTTGTTAAATTTTTCAACAATATTTCCCAGAGCTTCTTTTTTAACTTTTTTGTCTCCGGAATCGTATCTTTCAAACTCTTTTACTATATAATTAATAGATTCCTTAGCATTTTTATCGTTCGGAACAGTATCTCTGTATATTTTGCTCAAATTAAATTTACAGAATTCCTCTCTGAGCTTTTTGGAATCATTCATTACTGATCTGTCAAACTCAGGGCTGGAAATCATTGACTTGAAATTTTCACCGAGACGCTTGATAAGTCTTGTATTTGTATTTGTTGACTTACAGAACTTTCCGGTTACGGCAAGAACAGCCGGAGCAACCGCTATAATGTAAGGTCCTGTTATCCCTTCTCTTCCGAGAACTTCAAAACCCTCCTGAATATTGTATTCACCCGTAACTTCTCTATCGCGGTGGAAGCCTGTCCAAACACGCGGCGCTGTCATACCCAAACCGTCCTGAATAAGGAAGGAGACTAAATATCCCTTGCTTTCAATCCACTGCATTATAAAGCTTGATGCTCCGAGCATAGACATACCGAGAGATTTAAAAGAAGGATTTGCTGCTTTTAAATTCCTGTTAATAGCGCTATTGTGTGAGCCTGAAACCTTCTCATCGTTTTTTTGCTTATACTGATTATTAAACAAATTCGATTGAGAGTTAATAGAAGATATTTTCAATATTCCGCCCCTATATTCCGACTAAGTGTACCTGTTACACTATTATATGTTTTTGTCCAGTATTCGACAAGACAGAGTATATACGATTGTAAGAAAAATTTACAAATACATATAGTTACATGTATACCCGACTAACTTTATCCCTTCAAACCCTATATCTTTTAGTCTTCCGCGTAACATTTTATACAAAATGTTATACGGAAGACTAAAAGGCGGATGCGGAATTTAAAAATAACATTTGTAGATTTCACTAAAGCAGCCGCCCCAAAATCTACGTGCATAGCACCAAAATATTATGCAGCGGCTATACATCAGTGATACAACCCAAAAGGAGTCTTATGGAAATTAATTCTTACAACACTTATTCAATTTTGTCCTCATCATAGGAAAAAAACAACAAAGAGATTGAAGACATTCTCAAAAAAGCTGAAAAAATGTGTGATTTAACCTCTGTTAATTCTGCCAAATCTTTTATTAAAGATAACTGGAATATTGAAGGCTGTGTAAAGTCATACTTTCTTGCCCCTGACTGTTTTTTAAATATCAGAGAATCGAATAAAAACTATGTCGTAAATTTTGTCTGCAAAACCGAAAATATTAGTTATTACTTTAATAAATAAGAAAGGAGATTTGAATGTTTAAAAGTTTTGATGAAAACAAGATGCTGATAAAACGGGAAATCAATATTGCCATGCCCTATAGAGCTGCAGTTGAGAGTGATATTAAAGTTAAAAAAGTCTCTGATACCGCTGAGTTTGACATTGATTCTATAAATGAGCGTTTGGGAGCGGGAGACAAAGATGCATTAAAAGAGCTGGAAGCTCAGAAAATTTCTTACTCATTAATTGAAAATGCAAACGGATACACTGTTAAGTACAGTTATGAAGGCAATAATTATACAATTGTTTACTTTGCGCCGGAAACGCCTGTAACAGATGATGGCGGAGCTGAAAATACAGGTGATACCGGAAATGTCGGCGGAACAGAAGAGACAGACGCACCTTCTGATGTTGATGAACCGGACGCGCCGGTCACGCCGGAAGAGCCTGAAGAAACAGAAGAACCTGATTTTGTATTTGATTACTCATCAGCAGGTGTTGATGAAGATGTTAAAGCAGAGGATCTTTATAACGAAGATAAAGTTGAAAACAGAGAACTCAAATTTCTGGACAGCATAAGTAATGTAGATTCAGATGCTGATGCCGGAGGGTGGGACGACTTGTTTGCAGAGCTTGAAAAAATGAAGCCGCAATTGAAAGAGTATATGAAGCAGCAGCTTGAAAAGTACGGATTTGTATATGACGAAGAAACTGCTGATAAACTCTTGAACCAATTTATAACAGAGGCGGTTGAAGCACTAATTTCTGATACATCACTCAGAAATTTTCTTGATAAACACCCTAAATACAAAGCTCAACACGAACCGTTGGAAACAGTAGAGGATCTGATAAACTACATTAAAGACAAGCTGGATTTAACAAAGGAAGAAACCGGCTCTCAATATAATATGAGTTCGCTTGTTGACAAAAATGAAACACCGTACGCAAATAAATGGTATCTGGACCTGTTTGAAAATACTGATGAGAATAAAGAACAGGATAACATGGTTGCTATTAATGTGGCACATAACTCTGATTACAGTGTTTATCTGGATGAAGGCGAATATCTTCTTGAAACGGCAGATTACTTCCTGACAGAAGATGAAAAAGAATTGAAAAAGATTTTGGAAATGGTCAGAGGATATAAGTCCGGACCTGGAGTAACAAACAAAGATGAAGCCATTGAATATATTGATAAATATGCAGAATACCTGAGAAAAGTGCTTGGTCACAGATATGGTTTAATGCCGACAGAAGAATTCAATCAAGTATTTAACAATATTGTTTCTTCATTCAAATCCGGTGATGCACTTGAGCCTAATGACGCTGGTATAATTATCATAAGCGAGATGCTTCAAAAATTTGATAAACAGGTAGAAGAAGAAATACAAAAAGCTTATCTTGAATATCTGGAAAATTCTTAATAATAGAATACTAAAAAAAGTCTGGTCAGATATTAATTATCTGACCAGACTTCTTTATATTTACCCATTTACCCCTTTACCCATTTACCCCTTTGCTCCGGAGCCTTCTGCAATAATATATTCTTTTTCTATTCCCTGAGCTTCAAGAATAAAATCGCAGAGTTCTCTTACTGCGCCTTTTCCGCCGCCAAAAGAAGATTTAAAATTACAAATCTCCTGCACTTCTTTGACAGCATCCGCCGGACAACAGGCAAGACCGACTTTTTCCAATATACAAATATCAGGAAGATCGTCACCCATATAGGAAACGTTTTCGTATTTCAGGTCGTATTTTTCCATAAGTTCTTCCAGAGCCGGCAATTTGTATTTTCTCCCCTGATAAAGTTCCGTAAAATTAAGGTTTTTGGCTCTATGCTGAACAGTTCCGTTGTTTCTTGCGGTAATTATTGCGGTTATAAAACCTGAATTGCGCATTCTTATTACGCCATGCCCATCCTTTGCATTAAAAGTCTTATACTCCACACCGTTTTCGTCATAAGTAATGCTTCCGTCAGTCATAACCCCGTCTACATCAAACACCAGCATTTTAATCTTTTTTGCTGCATCAAGCGCATTTTCTTTTGTCATACCAAACTCTCCTTTTGAATTAATTATATAATAAAATTTCATCCGTTTGCAGGATTTAATAAAAAAACGATTTAATTTTCTCTAAATTCTGCCGTTAGAAATATTGTTAAGGAAAATATACATGATTCAACTATTACCCCAGAGTGATACGCTTACCCCGAATACGTCAAATCCGCAGGAAACTGTTGATTTTATTTCATCTTATATTGATAAATACCATTGCAAAGAGATGGATATTGATATTTCTTACATGAATATTCTGGATGCCTGCTATGTTACAACTTTGTGTGCCGCAAAGCATTTTATTAAATATCCGGAAGGTAAAATCAACTGGATAGTATCTTCTGAGCTGGTAAGAGAATTTAACAGGGATTTGGAGCTGGGTAACAGCAGCTATAGCTTATAGAGTTGTTAATGTCGGGTTTCACCCGAACTGTATTCTAACCGGTGTTTTTGTCAAATAAAGCCTGACTTGCAATTAGGTATTTATTGTTGATAAACAAGTCTTGCATCTGCCCCCCTTGCGGGGAAAGCGGATTTGCGGACGGACGGCACGAACGTTAGTGAGGTAGTCCGGATAGCGAGCATAACGAACGGACAGGAGTTCTGCTCCGAAAGTGAGGTTTTGCGAGCGTGGAGCAAATCCAAGACAGTCCCCGAAGGGGGTAGGGTTTGGAGTGATAGTTTTTCAGCCCCTCACCCGAATTTCTAAGCTCGCACAGCTCGCTAACAAATTCTGCCCTCTCCCACAAGGGGCGAGGGAAATACGTTAATTGGGCGTCAGCGCGCGTTCCTTCCCTATATGAGGGAAGGCTAGGATGGGTGATTGTTCGGTTAATATTCAGCCCCTCACCCGAATCTGCAAATCCGCTCTCCCCAATGGGGCGAGCGGTAACGCCAGGTTGAGCGTCATTGCGAGGGATCAGCCCAAACAGCCCGAAGCAATCCAGAACAAATTTTACAATCAAATAAGAATGGATTGCCGCGAAAATCAAAGATTTTCTCGCAAAGACAGATGTAGGATGTGGTAAATCTTTGATTTACCACATCTAAAACTGAATGGATTGCCGCGGCGTTCACACGCCTCGCAATGACAGCACACCGGTAAGTAAACCTACAAGCTTGTTATCATTCTGAACCAGATAGCAATTCAGGGCTGAAGAATCTCTATAACTTATAAAAAATTTCTATTCACTATTCACTCCTCACTATTCACCGGTTTAAGCAGTAGTGTGGAGCTTGCTCCACAAGAATGGTTGCCGGGCTAAAACCGGGGCTATATACAATATTAACAAAATAAATAGAATTGCAGCTCAGTCTTTAGCGGACAATAACTTATAGAGCTTCAATAATCTGTTTTAACTCGTCGTTTTTAATATTTTTCAACGCTAACTCTTTATGTGCCTCAGTAAGTTCATCCTTGTCTTTAAGTCTTGATAAAACTTTTAGGATTAAAGTAGGGTTAGAACTATCCAGAAGGGTTTCCAGCTCTTCCGGTTCATCAACATAATCAACGGCAAAGAACACAAAATCACTTCCGTCATAGAGCTCGTCGTATAAAAGATTTTTTAGCTTAAAACTGTCGATTCCGACAAGAAGCTGATTAATAGCAAAGATTTCATCTTTTGTGTTTTTATCACACTCATACAGGTATTCATCATTTCCGGCAAGTTCTGCAAACTTATCTTGTGCAAGTCGCAATAGAACGGCAGAAGCACTTGTTAAATTATTCAAATACAATTCTTCAAAAATTCCAAATAAATCATAATCCAGAACCGCAGATGATGAAATAATTTCCGGAATTGCATTAACAATGTTACACAAAACCAGAATCCCGTCGTCTGTTTTTATAAGGTCTTCCACAGACGCAAGATAAGGTATTTCAGATGCAATATTTTCTGAGAGCGAAGACTTTTTCATAACTTCAATAATCTCAGGTAATACTTCAACTGCTTTGTACGAAACAAGATATTTAACACCGTTATATTGCTCAAACTCGTCGTCAGAATTAAGCAACTTTAATGCGTTGTTCTTAAACTCATCATCTTTCATATTTGAAAGAATATCAATAGAATTTGCACTCAAAGGTTCAAACTCGGATTCAGCGGTTTTTCTTATTGCAGGCAAAAGCTCATTCAGATATTCTTTTGGTACATAAGAAAAATATTTTGCCGCATAAGCTTTTTTTCCGTTTTCACCGTTGATAAAAATTTCTTTCATTGCAGGCAAAAGTTCAATTCCGCCAAAATTATACAAAGTTTCAGCAATTACTGTATCGTATGACGGAGAATAAAAATCAAGGAATTTCATTAAATTCAGATAATTGTCTTTGTTGCAGACTTTTTTTATTCTATTTGCGACATTGTTTTTCACAAAATCAAATAAAAAATCGTCCTGCTTAACCAGTTTTGCAAAAAGCTCTGTATCTGAATTATCTACAAGAGATTTAGCCGCGTTTTCATACTCATCGGGATTTTTGCCAGTGAGTTTTTTTAATAAATCCATAATTCAATGTCCTCAGGAGAAATAATATTTTGCTCCTAGTCTAAATAAAATACTGTAACTACTTTGTGATTTTCTTCCGCATAATCTACTGCAGTATGCAGAGTTTTACTTGTATGAGAAAGGAAGCAGATTAACTGGTTGCAATCATCTATAATTTCTCTGTTGCAAACTCTTGAAGCATCTGCTAAAGTCATCATTGCTCTGTCTGCATGTTCAACAATATTAGGAACACCTATCAGTTGGTCCTGAACATCGGACGGCTGTTGACCTATTGTCTGGGGTAAAATAACTTTCAATTTATCAGGATTAGATTTCATAGCGCCGCGAATAGCAGCTGCGTTAGTACCGCAAGAACCTCCGGATGTTATAATGGTGTTACCCTGCCTTACAAGAGCGGTTGTAAGAGTTTCAATCATCTGCTGATGAGTAATGGCAAGGTTTCTGGAACCGATTATCGCTATTCTCTTCGCCGGCTGCTTTATTGTCGCTAATTCCATTGCAAGCTCATCAACCGTATCGGGCGATTGTTCAGCTGTATCCATATCACCAATCGGAACCATAATGGAAGGCTGTTTTTCGTCGTCCAGAGAATTTAAAATATCGTTCATCAGTACCACCTTTAAAATCTTATTGTCATTTACATATATTTTGTGTATGCTGATATATAATATCACAAAATTGACAGTTTGGGAATAGGGGAATGGAAAATATTTTAGAAAACCTTAACAGAGAGCAGCTTGAGGCTGCCAAAACTACAGAAGGGGCTTTGCTTATACTGGCAGGAGCAGGGAGCGGAAAGACAAGGGTTCTGACTTCAAGAATAGCTTATATGATTCAAAATGGCGCTATTGCAGGAAAAATCCTTGCCGTAACTTTTACAAACAAGGCGGCTAAAGAGATGAAGGAAAGACTATCAGCAATTCTCGGCGAAAAAGTCGTAAGATATATGTGGGTAGGCACTTTCCATAGTATTTGCGGTCGTATTTTAAGACAGGATATTGAAAATTATTCATTCCAATCAGGCAAAAAACTTGACAAAAACTTTACTATATATGATGAAACGGATTCGCTTGCAATAATTAAACAGGCAGTTAAAAAGCTAAATATGGATGATAAAATTTATCAGCCAAAGCTTGTTAAGGCAATTATATCCAATGCTAAGAACAAAATGCAGGACGCCTATACGTTTGCGACATTCGCCAGAGATTTTAAATCCCAGAACATTGCAAAGATTTTTGAATATTATGAAAATGCCCTAAACACTAATAACGCAATAGATTTTGATGATATGCTTATGCTTTGTGTAAAGCTTCTGGAGCAGAATGCGGAAGTCAGAAAGAAATATTATGACAAATTTCAGCATATTCTGGTGGACGAGTATCAAGACACAAACCAGGCGCAATACCAGCTTGTTAAAGCTCTTTATACCAATTTGCAGGCGGATATCCCGCAAACCCGTTCCCTTTGCGTTGTGGGTGATGTTGACCAATCTATTTATAGCTGGCGGGGTGCGGATTTCAGAATCATTATGAACTTCCAGAACGATTTTCCGAACGCAAAACTCGTTAAACTGGAGCAAAATTACCGCTCTACAGCTAATATTCTTAACGCTGCAAACGCTATTATTGAAAACAATGAAGAGCGTGTGGATAAAGTTCTTTATTCACAAAAAGGCGACGGAGAGAAAATCTCTCTATATGAAGCTCAGGACGAGACTGATGAAGCGAATTATATAGTAAAATCAATCAGAGATACTTCTGATAACTATAACCAGTTTGCGGTTCTTTACCGTACAAATGCCCAGTCAAGAGCATTGGAAGAAGCTTTGATTGCAGCAGGGATTCCTTATAGAATTTACGGCGGCTTGAAGTTCTATGACCGAAAAGAAATCAAAGACGCAATTGCCTATCTGAAATTAATCTACAATCAGGACGATTCCCAGTCTTTAAGAAGAATAATTAATGTTCCAAAACGTGCAATCGGGGAAACTACTCTCAAACATTTGCAAGACTATGCGGACGCTCAGGACATAAGCCTGTTTTCAGCAATTCTTGATGTGGATAATATTTCTACTATTAAATCAGGAACGGCAACAAAGCTGAAAGATTTTGCAACTCTTATTATGAAGCTCAAGGAAGCAGAATCCAGATATTCGCTTCCGGAATTTTTAAGTCTTATTTTAGAAAAAAGCGGATATTTGAGAGAATTGCAGGCGTCAGGTGCAGATGAAGACCAGACAAGAATCGAAAACCTGCAGGAGCTTGTAAACGTAGCAAACGAATTTGAGCCCGAGGAGCTTGATAACACTCTGGGCGAATTCTTAGCTCAGGTCTCTTTAGTCTCTGATATTGACGGAATGGACGAGATTGCCAATAATGTAACACTTATGACACTCCACGCTTCAAAAGGTCTGGAATTTCCTATAGTATTTCTGGCAGGCTGCGACGAAGGAATTTTTCCGTCCGCAAGATGTTCTAACAGTCTTTCAGAATTAGAGGAAGAACGCCGACTTATGTACGTAGGAGTCACGCGGGCTGAAAATAAACTGTATTTAACAACCGCAAAACGCCGACAAATGTGGGGCGAATATAAATACTATTCTCCAAGCAGATTCTTAGAAGAAATTCCTTCAAAACTCATTGACGAAGAAGAATCAGCATTCTCTGAATACTCCTCCGGCAGAGAAAGTACATTTACAAGTGCCGTTAAAAAGGTTAAAGGAGAGTACGCTTCCGGCGGGAAAACCCCTTCATCATTTACTCCTGACGGATACGTAAAACCTGTATCCGGTTTTGGTGCTAATTTTGTTGCACCTGGGGGAAAATATAACGGAAGGTCGTCATCATCACAAACCGGAAGTACAGGGTTTGGCAAAGATTTTGTAGCACCGGCGGCTAAAAAGACTACAAACGTTGTTCAGCGCACTCCAAGCAGGGTTATTATAAAGAAAAGCCCTTTAAACAAAGAAAAAGAGGAAGAAAAGATAAAAGCTTTCTTTGAAGATAACATTATGAAGCGCAAGCTTGAAGAGAAGAAGCGCAAAGATGCCGAGCTTGAAAAACAGCAGCAGGCGGAAGAAGAGTTAAAAAATTCCACAACACAGTATTATTTCAATATTGGCGAAAGAGTTTTTCATGAAAAACTCGGTGTCGGGCATATAACAGATGTTATCCAGATTGGCGACAGCACAATGTACACAATAGATTTTGGCAAACTCGGCAAAAAAGCCATGGATGCAGCTTACGCACGATTGAAAAAGCTGGGGTAAACCTACATATTTAGTGTCTATTAAGGGGTAAATGTATTTAATTGGTGACTGAGGAAATAAATCTACAATCCCCACATCATTGCGTGGGTAAATGATTTTAGTCATGAAGTAAACCTACGAGTTTTGCGTCATTGCGAGGGAGCAGCCAAAGTAGCCCGAAGCAATCCAAAACAAATTCTACAATCAAAAAATGTAGGATGGGTGAAACCCAACAATAACTTACTGGATTGCCACGTCGCTCTCGCTCCTCGCAATGACGGAAATCCGGTAAGTAAACCTACAAGCTTGCCGTCATTCTGAACCCGATCACAATTCGGGGGTGAAGAATCTCTATAACTTTATTGATTATCTCCCCCCTGTTCTCGCTTAGGGAGGCTGTGCTAAGTCTGGCACATTCCATCGAAGTTTAAAATTTGATTTATCAATCCATTTTAAATATTTGTGTTATAATAATTACATTAAATTCAGAGGGAAGAAGGTAAAAAGATGAGTTTAGATGTATATTTAGGTATTGATGTCGGATCTGTTACGACAAAATTGGCATTGGTCGATGAAAAAGGCAAGTATGTTGACTCTTACATGCTGAAAACTGCCGGTAAGCCTGTTGATGCAGTTCAGGACGGTTTAAGACATATACTTTCGCAGGCATTATGCGACTATTCAGTTAAAGGTGTGGGTACAACCGGTTCGGGAAGAAATCTTGCCGGTGCTCTTGTTGGAGCAGATGTTGTAAAAAATGAAATTACGGCACACGCAGTTGCCGCAAGTACAAATATTCCCGGTGTTCAGACAATACTGGAAATCGGCGGTCAGGACAGTAAAATAATCATCCTCCGTGACGGTATTGTAACCGATTTTGCAATGAATACGGTCTGTGCAGCCGGTACGGGAAGCTTTTTAGACCATCAAGCGCAGAGATTAAATGTTCCGATAGAAAAATTCGGCGAAACTGCTTTAAAATCCGAGAATCCTGCCAGAATTGCAGGGCGTTGCGGAGTGTTCGCTGAATCAGATTTAATCCACAAGCAGCAGTTGGGATATCCGGTTGAAGATTTACTGTATGGTCTCTGTCAGGCGCTTGTAAGAAATTATCTTTCAAATCTTGCACTGGGCAAAGAACTTCTGCCTACAATATCTTTTCAGGGCGGTGTTGCAACAAATTCCGGCATGGTAAAAGCGTTTGAAGAAGCTCTTAATACAAAAATTGTCGTACCTGAAAACCACCAGACAATGGGGGCAATCGGGGCAGCGCTTCTTGCAATGGAAAATCACCAGTACACGGAAGCTGAAACAAAATTCAAAGGCTGGGAAGTCGGAAATATGAACTTCCAATCCGTAACCTGCCAGTGCACGGGATGCTCTAACAACTGCGAAGTTATTACAATCCTTGAAGGCGCCCAACACATAGGTCACGTTGAAAAAATCGGCGATATTAAAGGAAACATTATTGCTCGCTGGGGCGGAACCTGCGGAAGATGGGATATTAATTAATACAGGCGTTTGGTTTTATATAGTTTTTCATTTCTCAAACACGCTCCCGCCTCCGGCTCCCGCTATCGTTTCGAAATAAAAAACTATATAAATTTAAAAACTCTATTCATAAAAAAAGAGAGAAAATATGAAATTAAATGACTTTGAAATAGGAAAAGACAAGCTAACAATTCTTGCAGGTCCTTGTGCGGCTGAATCTATGGACATTTTGCGCAAAACTGCAGAAGGCTTGAAATCTGTCTGCAATGAACTTGGTATAAACTATGTATTCAAATCCTCTTTTGACAAGGCAAACCGTTCTTCTATCAATTCCTACAGAGGTCCGGGGCTTGAAAAAGGGCTTGAAATGCTTGCTCAAATAAAAAAAGAGTTTGAACTTCCGATAGTTACGGATATACATCTTCCGGAGCAGGCGGCAGTTGTTGCGGAAGTCGCGGATATTCTTCAAATTCCTGCATTCTTATGCCGTCAGACAGACTTGCTTGTAGCTGCTGCTAAAACCGGAAAAATTGTTAACATTAAAAAAGGACAGTTTTTAGCGCCCCAGCAGATGAAATCTCTGGTTAAAAAGGTTGAAGATAGCGGAAATAAACAAATTCTGCTGACAGATAGAGGAGTCTCCTTTGGATACAACAATCTTGTAGTGGATTTCAGAGCAATCCCTATTATGAAAGAGTTCGGGTATCCCGTCGTATTTGATGCAACGCATAGTGTTCAAATGCCGGGCTCTAACGGAGATTCCACCGGCGGAGACAGAAGGTTTGTACCGACTCTTGCAAACGCCGCAATGGCAGCGGGGGCTGATGTACTATTCTTTGAAGTTCATCCGGATCCGGACTGTGCACTTTGTGACGGACCTAATATGCTGGCTTTGAGTGATGCGAAAAAAGTTTTCAAAAAGTGCAGAGAGATTTTTGAAGTAGTAAGAAGTTAGTTGTAAAAAGTTTTTGTCTTTAAGTTTTTGTTGGGTTTTACCCAACCTACGTCGAGAAAACTGGCTTCGTTAATTGAATAATAAAATCTTTTCACCCAATAAGAGTCTCCCTCACCCGCAAGGGGCGAGGGAAAGGATTGAATTATATGCTAAAAACAGTAAAAAAATTAAATAAAGGTCTAAAAGGAGAGATCACAATTCCTGCTGATAAATCAATTTCTCATCGGGCAGTAATGTTTTCTTCTATAGCAAAAGGCGAATGCTTTGTAAGAAACTTTTCAAGCGGCGCTGATTGTCATTCAACTCTGAATTTGTTTAAACAATTAGGTGTCGATATTCAATTTCTTGACAAAAAGACTTTAAAAATAAAATCTGAGGGGAAATTATTACCGGTAATCACCCCCCTCCCTAACCCTCCCCTGCGGGGAGGGAACGAGTGCGACTGCGGGAATTCCGGAACTACTATGAGATTGGTTTCGGGGATTTTGGCAGGACAAAATTTCGACTCGGTTCTTGTCGGAGATGAGAGTTTATCCAAACGTCCGATGAAACGTATAATTGAGCCATTGACTCTTATGGGCGCTGATATAACCTCTGTAGACGGACACGCCCCGCTTACGATAAGAGGGCGAAAGCTTCACGGGATTGATTACATTTCAAAACTTGCAAGCGCTCAGGTTAAATCCTGTATACTGCTTGCAGGGTTAAATGCAGAAGGGAAAACGACTTTTGAGGAGCCTTACATCTCAAGAGATCATACCGAAAGATTGTTTAAGTACCTTGAAGCTGATATCAAAACAGAAGGTACAAAAGTTACAATAACACCATCGCAAATGATTGCTAAAGATATTGATGTTGTGGGTGACATTTCTTCTGCGGCATTTTTTATTGTTGCGGGGCTTATTGTAAAAGATTCAAATTTTGTTATAAAAAATGTCGGCATAAATCCGACCCGTTCCGGAATTCTTGACGTTGTTGAACGTATGGGAGGCGGGGTAAATATCTTAAATAAGCGTCTTGTTTCCGGCGAACCGTGTGCAGATATCAGGGTTCAGTATAATGATTCTTTAAAAGGGTGTGTAATTGAAGGTGAAGATATTCCAAGATTAATTGACGAGCTTCCGGTAATTGCGGTTCTGGCTTCTCAAGCAGAGGGCGATACTATAGTTAAAAATGCAGAGGATTTGAGGAACAAAGAATCAGATAGGATTAAGTGTCTTGTTGCGGAACTTACAAAAATAGGAGTTAATATAGAAGAAACCCAAGACGGATTTATTGTTCACGGGGGCAGGGGTAAATGTGCAGGTAAATGTATAGATAAATCTCCGGCAAATAATACAACTGCCCAACCACTTGAAAGCTACCATGACCATAGGCTTGCGATGAGTTTTTATATTGCAGGACTTGTATGCGGGAATGAAATTGCAATAAACGGGTTTGAGTGGACAAAGATTTCTTTTCCGGAATTTGAAAGTCTGATAAATCAATTGTTATAGAGAAGGAACATGCCCGATCCGGAGCTCACCACCTAAAAGCTGCAGTGGAACTAATTTATAAAGCGCTAACATCTAAAAGCACCCATCCTAACCTTCCCTCAAAGGGAAGGAACACGCCCAACTTGGCGCCCCGCCTCACTGAGAGACGGAGGGTGAATCAATAAAATTTAAGAGATTCTTTACCCCTGAATTACTGTCGGGTTCAGAATGACGGCAAGCTTGTAGGTTTACTTCATACTAAAATCATTTACCCCCGCAATGACGTGGGTTGATGATTCATTTACCCCGCAATGATGTGGGGATTGTAGATTTATTTCCTCAGTCACTTAATCACTCAGTCACCAATTAAATACATTTACCCCTTGAAAGACACTAAATCTGTAGGCTTACTAACCAATCCAAAACATTTACCCATTGAAAAACGCCAACCTTGTAGGTTTACTAACCAACCCGATACATTTACCCCACTAGCCTTGTTCAATCCAGCTGCGGATTTTTTCTCCGGCTTCAGCATCATCTACGCCGTCAAATTCACGTTTTAATTCTCTCAAAGCTTCTCTGATTTCTGCTCCTGAAGTCGGAATAGAAACCGGTCTGTTTTGTTGTTCAAGCAAACCTTGCTGCAATTGAGACTGCTTCTGTATTAAATCGGCAGCATTTACGCTCAAATCCTTGATTTGTTTTTCCTGAGCTTCATTCATAGCTCTTAATCTATCCAGTTCTTCCTGTTGTGCGGCTTTCGCTGCATTAATTTTCTGGGTAAGGGCTTTATGTCCGAAGAACAGACCAAATGCAAGGAGTGCAATAGCAAGCCACCAAGGGTTTCCGTGCTCAGCCTTAATAGGGGCTTTAACATTTTTATCGCCTGCCATAAACGGATCAAGAGAGTCTGCAAACGCAATTGTTACATTTTCAGGATCAGCTTTCGGGCTTGCTGCATGCGCAACAAGTTCTTTCAACTCTTCAAGAGTTAATTCAACAGGAAGCGCGTCTTTTTCAAGTGTTACCGCAATAGAAATTTCTTCCAGAGTTCCCGGTGACATGTATTCATTTGTCTGAACTTTAGTCACGCCGTACTGGGTTTCGCGTGCAGTTCTTGAATAGCTTCTGTTCTGGGAAGAATCAGAGCTTCCTGCCGGCAAGCCGTTTGGAAGATAAACGCTTACGGCGTTTGTGTTTTTATTGGTATCCACTGTCTGATCGCCCAAACCTTCCGAGAAAGTTTGCTCTGTAACTGACGCTTTTCTGTTCGGATCATATTCTATAGTAAATTTTTCTACAGGAGCCTGTTTAAGGAATGTACTTACAGTTGCAACATATTTGCCCTGACCGATAAGTCTGTTTAACTGTGCCTGAACTTTTTCCTGCATATACTTATCATTTTCCTGCAAACGCGCAAGCATTTCTGATTGAGCATCTATAAGACTGTTATAGACGTGACCGTTTGTGTCTGTAATAGAAATATTTTCGGATTTCAATCCAGAAACACTTCCCAGAAGCAAGTTTGAAACTGCTTTAATAGTGCTCATACTAAGTGTATCGCCGACTGCAACCTGCAATTGAACAGTTGCAGTTACAGGTTTTTGCATAGAAGAAAACATTGTCTGCTCAGGAATTGATATAAATACAGATGCGTTTTCTATACCGTCAATTCTTCTGATTAAACGGGCAAGTTCGCCGTTCATGGCACGTACAAGTCTTATTCTCTTATCTTCTTTTGTTGAAGTAAAATCACCTTTATCAAAGATTTCTAACCCGACATTCTGGTCGTACAAACCGCTTTCTACTATTACCATAATAGCTCTGTCTCTCTGTTCGGTTGTACATTTTTTCATACCCGGAGTACAGTCGCCTTTTTTAAGACGTAGAACTGATTTTGTACCATCTACAGCACGGGAAGCTACAATATTATTTCTTGCTAACAAAGCTTGAATTTCAAGAGCTTTTCCTAAATTATCGGTTGTTAATAAATCTACATCTTCTTTTAAAGGTTCTTTGCTGACGTCAATCGGCTCACCGGATTTTTTAGAAGCAGAAATCGAACCAACTATTATAAACACGACAAGAAGCAGCACAACGCCGCCGATAATTGATGCTAAAAGAATTTTATTCTCCAGTAACTTTTTAAAATCCATATTCCTGCCCTATCAATAATATTATACACATATCAATACAATATGAGAAGCCTAAATTTGAATTTGCATTATTTTATCATACGCCTGTATGACTTTTCCGGTTGCAGTAGTTGCTACGTTAACTGCAATTTCTGCCTTTGACATTGCGACCATAACATCGTGAATATCAACATTTTCAGACCCCATCATAGCGTCTTTAAGCAAATTATCCGGCGCTTCCATTGTTGTATTAAGGTTTTCCACAAGACCTGACATCACACTCTGAAAATCTGCAACTGCAGGTTCTTCAACCCTGTTCATTCTCGCTGACGGAATACTTCCCCAGCTGTCCAGCTTTGTATGCTGAATCCTTGCTTCTAAGTCATATCTCGGATAAAAACCATTAAACATATAAGTCACCTCTTTTATTAAATTTATCGGCAGTTTTTATTATTTTTTTAGTTTTTAATAAAAAAATACACCATCTGCAGTATCGTTTTAATAATTATTAAAGAAATGTCAAGATCTTCCGATAAATATTATATAAATTACCCCGAGTTTAAGTGCGTTTTGCTGACGCTTTCCGAAGAGGGGAATGAAGCTGCAAACAAAAAAGGAAAAACTTATGAATTTACACGAAGAATGCTTACTGAAATATTTACTCCACCCGCTTGATTTAATGCAGTCGACAGAAGCGCTGAAAATCAATAATAATTTGATAGAGAAGAATCTGTTCGCTGAAAAGATTCTTGCGAAGAAAGCCAAAATTAACTATACTAGAATATAATTTTTCGGGAGAGAGAGAAATGAAGAATTTGATTAAAACCAAGTGGTTTATTTACGGAACATATCTGCTTCTTGTTTTAGCAGCTTTACTAATAGGTTTTGTACTTTTACAAAACAACAAAACTTTAAAAAATGTTATAGTATCATTTTTTGAAGTTGCAGAGAATAGAACTTTTGACTACAGGCAGTCCTTGCAGGTTATACACAAGCGTCCTTTGCCAAACAAAGATATTGTTGTACTTGCAATTGACGATGCCAGCCTTGAAACATTATGGGAAAAATACGGAGAGTGGCCGATTCCGAGAAATGTTTACGGAGATTTAATTAATTATCTTGAGCAAAAGAAACCTCAGGCAATTCTTTTTGACCTGATGTTTATAAAATCAATCAGAGCAACAGGAGGGGCGGATAAATATCTTGTTGACACAATGAATAAATACCAGAATGTATATGCCTCAATGAATTTTGACAATCAGCCTACTGATGTAAGAATTCCGATAGATTTGCCGGCAAGACTCGCTCTTAACGTAGATAACCAATCTAAAGTTGATATTAAATCTAAATACAATTTTATAAACTGCCGTCCGATTCTTGACGGACTTATTAACGGTAAAGTTAAAATAGGAATGACAAATGTTATGAGAAGCAGCGACGGTATTATCAGAAATGTTGCACCTGTTATGGTGTATAAGGATAAATACTATCCTTATCTGACATTCAAAGCCGGAGCAGATTATCTTGCACAAAAAAATGAAACGAGTTTTGTGATAAATTCAAACTCTAATCTTGAAACTTTCGGAACAAATATCCCGCTTACAAAAGAAGGCGACGCTATATTAAACTGGTACGGACCGAGCGGAACACATACAATTATTCCTGTGTACAAAGTTATCAAAGATATGGAAAACGGCGGAAAACAAAATATTACAAATTTTGATTTTAAAGACAAAATTATAATAATCGGTACAACCGCAACAAGCCTTCACGATACAAAATCCGTTCCGGTTCAGGAAGGTGTATATCCGGGTGTTGAAGTCCACGCAACTTTCTTCAACAATATGCTGGATAATAACTTTATACAAAAGACAAGCAGCATTGTAGACATTTTGATTCTTGCGGGAGTTGTTGTAATAGTAGGTGCAATTGTAATGCTCTCAACCTCTACGGTCTTTGCATTTCTTTCCACAACCCTCTTTGCAATTGCATACTTATTTATATCTTATTATGCCATGGAACTTTACAACCTCTGGATTCCGATAGTGCTTCCTGTTATTGCAATAATGGCAGCGTTTGCACTCTCATTCCTCGCAAAATACCTTATGAAAGCACGCGATTTTGAATACCAGTACAAACTTGCAACAATAGACGGATTAACAGAACTTTATAACCACAGATATTTTCAGGATACTTTGAGAAAACAAATAGATATTGCAAGAAGATACAACCAGCCGTTTTCATTAATTATAATTGATATTGATTTCTTCAAGAAATTCAACGATACATACGGGCATCAAGCAGGTGACGCTGTACTAAGGCAGGTTGCAAAGATTCTTAAAAACAATTCGCGTGCAACAGATTATGTTTGCAGATACGGCGGCGAAGAGATGACTATTATTCTTCCTAATACCTCAGCCGAAGATGCTTTATTCAATGCAAACAGAATATGTAAAGCGGTTGCGGATACTCCGTTCCACCTTACACCTGTTGACAAAGTAAATGTTACGATAAGTCTCGGTGTTTCAACTTTCCCTGATAACGCGCAGACTCCGCAGGATTTAATTGAATGGGCGGATAAGGGCTTATACTACGCAAAAGAACACGGAAGAAATCAGGTCGGAAGATATTAAAAAGGTTGGGAGAAAAACCATTTGTAGCTTTTAGGATGTGGTAAATCAAAGATTTACCACATCCTAAAAGACTGCACTCTTAACGCTTTCCTTTAACCCCTCACCCGAATTTCTAAGTTTCGCCCCGGCTCAACTTGAAATTCTACCCTGTCTTGGATTTGCTCCACGCTCACGGAGTTTCGCCATCGGAGCAAAGCTCCTGCAGGCTCAATCCGTTCGCTATCCGGACTAACTCTCTGACGTTCGTGTCGTCCGTCCGCAAATCCGCTCTCCCGCAAGGGGCGAGGGGAAGGTGAAGTCATTGCGGGGGTAAATATTCATATAAAAATGTTTAAAATTTTACACAATGCTTGTGGAGCAAGCTCCACACTGCTATTGCAGAAGTCTGACTCTCAAGCCTGCAAAAATTAATTTTACAGCAGTAAATAGTTATTTTTAGTATTAGTTATATAAGTTTTTTTGTAGCTTTTGGGAATATCAACATAAATATATTCAGTCTTTTTCTTTAATCCGCAAAGACCGATTACTGAATCATGCTTAAAAAAATTCTTGATAAATTCCATATTTAAATCCTTTCATAGTTATGGTATAATGACACTACTTGTTTAATTAGTTTTCTGAATATGTCAAGATAAGGAGTTAATTAAATGATTTAGTATTTTGTCAGGCAGTAATAAAATCAGGCTATAACGGCAAAATGCGAAGAGGCAGTATTTAAAAAGAAAGGTTGAAAATATGGCAAAAGTTACAAAAGAAATGGGGATTATGGATATAGTACAACAGCATCCGGAGGCTATTGCAGTGTTTCAGAAGTACGGCATGGGATGTATAGGATGCGCTGCTGCACATTTTGAAAACTTAGAAGCCGGCGCTAAGGTTCATGGCTTTGACGCTGATGAAATGGTTGCGGAAATTAACTCTATTATTGGTGAATAGAAATTTAAGGAGGAATGCATAGTGCTAATCTGGCAATTTTTATGCGTTGTAGGCGTTGCGTTTGTAATACTTGAAATTTTTACTCCGAGCATGTTTTTTTTGAATTTTGCTCTGGCGTCTTTTATTACAGCAGCAGCCTCGTTCTTTGTTGCGGATAAATTTTATCTGGTATTAATCTTTTTTGTTCTGTCTTTTTTGTCATTTGTATTTTTACGTCCGATATTGCTAAGGAAAAATTCAAAAGAAACAGAGACAGGAGTTGAGGGTAAATACATCGGTCAGATAGCTAAAGCTGCAGAAGAGATTACATCCTCAAAAGGTGTTATAAATATTTACGGCGAACGCTGGGAAGCCCGATGCGACGAAGGCTTAACAATTCCTGCCGGAGCGGAAGTAAGGATAGTTAAGAACAACGGTTTAATAATGTTTGTAGAGAATATTTAGGAGAGTTTTATGTTTTTATTGTCAGTAATTTTAATTGTATTAGCACTTGTATTTGTTGCAAAAGGGGTTATTATTGTTCAGCAGGCTGAGGTTGTTATTGTAGAGCGCCTCGGTAAATTTGACAGAGTGTTACAATCAGGTTTTAACTTTATTATTCCTATTCTGGAGGCGCCGAGAGCTATTGATTGGAAAGTTACCCAGAGAGGTTTTGACGGTAACACTTATTCAATTATTCAAAAGAGAACAAAGATTGACTTAAGAGAAGCTGTTTACGATTTCCCGAGACAAAATGTTATTACAAAAGATAACGTGTCAATCAGTATTAACGCTCTTTTGTATTTCCAGATTATCGATCCGAAATCTGCAGTGTATGAAATTCAGAACCTTCCGGATGCTATAGAAAAATTAACTCAGACTAACTTAAGAAACCTCGTCGGTCAGCTTGATCTTGATGAGAGCCTTGTTTCGCGCGATAAAATTAACCACGAACTAAGAGCCATTTTAGACGATGCAACTAACAAATGGGGTGTAAAAGTTAACAGGGTTGAATTACAGGATATTATTCCTCCTGCTGATATTCAATCAGCTATGGAAAAACAGATGAAGGCTGAAAGAGACAGACGTGCCGCTATTCTTGAAGCAGAAGGTTTGAAAAAATCTGCTGTATTAAAAGCAGAAGGTGAAAAAGAAGCTGCAATCAACAGAGCCGAGGGTGAAAAACAGGCAAATATCTTGAGAGCTGAAGGTGTTGCTCAGGCAAGAATATTAGAAGCAGACGGGGAAAAAGAAGCAATTCAGAGAATTATAAATGCACTTGCAGATAAAGGACAGCCTGATAAGTATTTAATTGCAATGAAATATCTTGAAACAATGAAAACAATTACAAGCGGAAAAGACAATAAGATTGTTTATATGCCTTATGAAGCAACAGGTATTTTGAGTTCTGTAGACGGTATCAAACAAATGTTCGGAGATAAGAAATAATATTTCTGAATTTATGGTAAGATATAAATAACAAGAAAGGATATAGAATATGAAAAAAGGTTTATTGTTGTTATTAGCAGCGGCTTTTGTACTTCCGGCATTTGCTTATAATTATGATACAAAAGTTCCTGTTCCGGGAAAAACTCTTGCAGACGGAAAACTGCAATCTGAAATGCTTTTCCCTGTTTATGCTTACGGGTTAAGGGTTGCAGCACCGGATTGTAAAGATTTTGCAATTACAAATACAGAAATTTCTAAGCCTCGTGATGGCGGCGCATGGGAAGAAATATGGACTGTTAAAGCCTGCACAAGAACCGCAAGAATCCCTATTAAGTTTACAACAACCGAGCAGGGAACTGATTTTGCAATTGACCCGATGGGCGTAAAGGTTGCAAAGTAGGGCGCTATGGTAAGTGTTAATTCTATCAATCCAGCGGCGGAAAAATTGACTCAATTGCGCAACAGAATTGTGTATTCTGTTGTTGAAGGCAGTTTTAAAAAATATAAAACCGCGGCAAAGGAATGTGCAAAGTATACTCTGGAGAATTATGAACTTGCAAAAAAGACTAAGTCTCCGGAGTTAAAAGTGCCTGTATTTTCGAAAGTCGGGTTGAATATGATGAAAATATGGTTTTTAAATCTTTTCAGAAAAAAGTCGCCGGAGGAGAAGGCTTTGAGAAAAATGCAAAAAGAAGAAAAAGCCAGAGCTTATGCAGATAAATTTATGAAACAGGTATAGAAAATGAAAGGTGCAAATTTGCACCTTTCCGGTATAAAAGGGGAATATTTTGGATATTACATTTGGTACAGACGGGTGGAGAGCAATACTGGACAAGGATTTTTCAGAAGCCAATGTTGAGAGAGTTACATTTGCTATCGGTAAGTATGTTGCAGAGAAATTCGGATTTGAAAAGCCTGTACTTATCGGGTATGATCCGAGAAATATGGCGGATGAATTATCTTTAAAGTGTGCAGAACTCCTTAAAGATAAAGGGTTTAATGTTTTTTATTCTTCAAGAGTTGTTCCTACTCCTGTACTTGCATATAATGCACTTATCAGAAACGCCTGTGCCGTTATGTTTACGGCATCTCATAATCCGCCTGAGTATCTGGGGATGAAATTTATTCCTGATTATGCTGGACCTGCCACGGCTGAAATTACGGATGAGATTGTGGCTGATATTGATAAACCTTTTGAGGGCTCCGGAAGCTGCGGAAGTATTCATAAAATTGATTTTGCGCCTAAGTATTATGAACACATAAATAAGCTTATTGACTTTGAAAAAGTCAGAAAAGTTAAAGAAAATATTATATTTGACGGGCTTTATTCTGCTTCAATCGGATATTTTGACAGAATTTTAGAAGATAATAATATCCCGTATTCAACGCTTCATATGTTTCATGATAAAGATTTTGGAGGCGGAATGCCGGATCCGAAGCCGAGATTTTTGAAGGATTTAATTTTAAAGGTTAAATCTGACGAAAATGCTGTAGGGCTTGCAAATGACGGTGATGCAGACAGGTTCGGGGTAATAAACGAGCGGGGTGAGTATGTTTCACCTAATGAAATTATTGCAATATTACTCAAATATTTGCTCAAAAAAGGATATAAAGGCTCTGTTGTAAAAACCGTAGGTTCAAGCCTTTTGATTGATAATGTTGCAAAAAAACTCGGAGTAGAAGTCATAGAAACTGCAGTCGGGTTTAAGCATGTCGGGGAAGCAATGCGTAAATACGAGGTTATAATAGGCGGAGAAGAATCCGGCGGGCTTAGTATAGCGGGACATATTCCGGAAAAAGATGGACTGCTTGCGAATTTGCTTATTCTTGAGGCAATGGGTGCAGAAGATAAGACGCTTACAGAGCTTCAAGAAGAAATTTATGAACTTGCAGGCTCAAGGTTTTATACTGACAGGATTGATTTGAAACTCGACAGTAAAGAGGAGATAAAACAAATTCTCAACAGAGTTAAAGAATTAAAAAAAGCAGGCTCATATGATGTTACATCAGTTGATACAAAAGACGGCGTAAAGCTTATGCTGGGAGATAAAACAAAAATTCTTGTCCGTCCGAGCGGGACTGAGCCTTTGCTAAGAATTTATTTTGAGACAGACAGCGCAGAAAAGCTTGAAGAATTGAAGAGTATAAATCTGGTGGGCTAAAACTTCTCAAAGTGCCGTCATTGCGGGGGTAAATGTATCGGGCTTGCAGTAGGAACTCCAAAAGTGTCGTTATTCTGGGGGTAAGTAAATCATCAACCCGCGTCATTGCGGGGGTAAATGATTTCAGTCATGAAGTGAACCTACAAGCCAGACGTCATTGCGAGGGAATAACCATTCAGCCCGAAGCAATCCTAAACAAATTTGACAATTAAAATAAATAGTTATTGTTGGGTTTCACCCAACCTACTACTTATCCCTCGACCCATATGGAAGAGGGGTGTGTGCAGACTGCTCCAGTGTCTGAGTGTGCAATTCATAAAAAAACTTTATATAAGTGCGATTTTGTTACCTGCTAGTCTCGCAGGTGGGTGAGTGCCTAAATCAATCCGTTTCCCGCTGGCGATTTTGTATCGGCGGGTATACTTCACTAATTATAGAGCTTACTCTCCCTATTTATAAAAATGTAGGAACAAAATAAACACCTATATAAAGTAATATTATTATGTCATATTTTTTTTAAGATTTCAACCTCGCGGCGTGTTAATAAGTATTATGTTGTGTTAAACTTTTTATATGCAGAATTTTTTGTTACGTGAAATAAACAGTAATATGATAGAGACGGAACTCGTGCAAATCGGGTTTGATTCTTCTTATCTTAAAAAAGCGGCGGATAAATTCCGGTATAAGAATATAAAAGTTTATAACCTCTCTACTGCTCAGGCAAATATTTTGAAGCAGACTGCTTTAATCTTCGGAGCTGATTGTGCAGTAAACAGAAATGTTATAACCGCTCAGATTGAAAAATCCGATGCAATTCTTTGCGGAAGCTTTTCCCAGCTTAATAAAATAGCGGATAAACTTAAATCCCAGCCATTTAAACTTGGAATTTTAGCGGAAGAAATTAAGGAGTTTTTAAAGCAGGAACGCCGGAAAACAAAGATTGCGGGAATTTTGAATATAACTCCGGACTCGTTTTCTGATGGCGGTGAATATTTAAAGCCCAATGATGCCATAAAAGGATTTGAAGAACTCGTTCTGGACGGCGCTGATATGATTGATATAGGGGCAGAAAGTACCCGTCCGGGCGCTGAACCTGTAGGGTCTAAGGAACAAATTGAGAGGCTTAAGCCGGTCTTTGATGTTATAAGAAAAGAAAAGCCGGAAATAAAAATAAGCGTTGATACAAGATGCGCGGAAGTTGCGGATTATGTTTTAAATAACGGCGCTGACTTGATTAATGATGTTTCCGGACTTGAATATGATTCTAAGTTGGCAGATGTAGTATCTAATTATAATGCAGGTGTTATTATTCAGCATTCAAAGTGCACGCCTTCAGATTTTCCGGTATACAAAAATGTTGTGGAAGAAGTTTTTTTGTCTCTGAAAAATAAAATAGAGGCAGCAAAAAATGCAGGAATTAAGGATATTATAATTGATCCCGGAATCGGGTTTGGAAAATCAAGAGAAGATAATTTCCTGCTTCTTGAAAATATCATGGCTTTTTATGCTCTTGAGTGTCCTGTTATGGTCGGGATTTCAAGAAAAAGACTCTTAGGAATTGAAGAAGAGAATAATGATTTAAAAGATATATTTACCCTAACGCATTCTTATCCTCTGATTAAGACCGGAGTAGACTTTTTGCGCGTGCATAATGTAAAATTGCACAAAACTTTTTTAAATTCTTTACCCACTCAGGCAATTTATATTCAAAATAAAATAATGTAATATCTTATATACAGACTAGATGAGAATATAAATTATGAGTATTATGAAAGATTTAATAAACATAACTCTTATGATTATGTTGCTATTAATGCTGTATAAAACAGACAATCACTATACAGGAATTATATGCGGCATTGCGTTTATGTTTCTGTATTCGATTAAGTACATAAGATTAAACAAAATAATACAGAGGGCTGTTGATACGGAAGCCGAAAAGCAAAAGCAGTTTTTTATGGAAATACTGACTCATGACCTGAAAACTCCGACTCTCGCGCAATTAAGAGGTCTGGAACTTATCCAGCAGGGCGCCGGAGAAAATATAACTCCCGAGCAGAAAGAACTCGTCGGTTATGTAAAAGATTCCTGTAAATACGTTCTTGATATGATTTCTCAGGTTCTTAGAATTTATAATCTTGAAAACGGAATACATACGGCAGTTTACGAAAAAGTTAACATGGAAAAACTTTTGCTCGAAAGTTTTTCGGAAGTTGATTATGCGGCAAAGGAAAAAAATGTTGAATTTGTTTATCTGGCCTCCGGCGTGGATACTATGCTTGAGGCAGAAAAGAACGACATAAAAATTGCAATAATAAATTTGTTATTAAACGCGGTTGTATATTCAAACTACGGTGAGAAAATTTTTATAAAGTTTGAAAGATTCTCTCAATATCTTAAATTTGAAATTATAACAAAAGGTATAATTCTTACGGAAGACGAATGCAGAAATATGTTTAACGCAGCATTATCAAAATTACCCAGGTATTCTGTAATCGGGCATGGTATAAATTTGTATTTGTGCAAAATTATAGCCGATTGTTATAAAGGCAAAATATACGCGCAAACAGACGGAGAAATATACAACAAATTTACTCTTGAGCTTCCGCTTTCTCAATTTTCAGAGGCTTTTCCAACCTCTTCTCTTTTAACTTCTTATTAACAATTGTAAATATAATCCGGTTTTAGACTGGAAAAACTTAGAAAAAATGTTAAGATATGAATTGAAGGGATATTTGTTCTTGTAAAGAAATTTTAACAAACAGGCAAATTTTTTTATTTAGAGTTTTTAGTAGATTTACAGTTGTCAGGTGGAAGCGTGAATAAAGAAAAAAATACAGCAGATAAAATCACAAATCTTTCAGAAAAAGCCCCGATTACATCTCCGTTTTCTCAAGAGAATCTGGTTTCAAAAGTCAATGCTCTTACGTTTAAGACCTGCGCTAATTCCTTGAGTAATCCGCAGAATAAGAATTTTAACAACGAAAAAGGGCTTACTTTGAGCTATAAATTTGTTGTAGAAGAGCTTGTTCAAATTAACGGTGTAAAAACTCTCTATGAACTGTATACAAAAATTTCATCACTCATATTCCAGAGTATAGATTCCGCGTTTATGTCAGTAGGGTTATTCAAAGATAAATCTAACTGTATAAATCTTAAATTAAAAGATAAACACGGAAATTTCTATTCGACAAAGGTTTTTCTTAAAGATACTGATAATCCTATTATTCAGGTTTTCAATAATCATGAAATTATTTTTAAAGATGATGTAAGTTTTTTGAATCTTGCATATTTCAAAAATAATGCGGTTGCTATTCTGCCGTTAATTTCCACAAATGATAGATGTATCGGGGTAATTATATTTGAGGACAAGTGCGCAAGACAGAATATTACTCTCTACAGACTTATTGCAAAAATGGCGGCTCTATATACCGATAATATTGATTTGCAGGAAAAGAGCGAAGGTTTTGTTAATACCGACAACCTGACACTTCTTTATAACCATAGAGGTTTTCAGGAAATTCTTTCAAATGAAATTTCAAGAGCGGAAACTAATAAGCAGAAACTTTCGCTTGTGATGATGGATGTCGCAAATATTACAAAGATTAACAGAGAACTCGGGCATGCTAAAGGTGATGAAGTTATTAAACTTGTCGCCGAAAAAGTGCGCCAGAATATGCGTGAAGGCGATATTGCAGGTCGTTACGGCGGGGATGAAATTGCAATTATACTTCCTAATACCTCGACTGCACAGGCTAAATACGTTGCAGAATATCTTACTTACTCGCTTTCCTGCTGCTTTATTGATGATGTGGGACCGGTAAAAGTTTCGGTAGGTATTGCAACTTATCCGGATTGCTCTGAGGATAAAGAAAAACTCTTAATCCTTGCAGAACAGGCAATGTATATTTCTCAGGCAAAAGGGTACAAAGACGGTATGTCTGCAATCATCAGTTCTGCTGACTTCAACTTCTGGGATGATGTCGCTTTAAAATCCTATGCTGAAGTTATCGGAAAACGCCACTCGCAGCTTGGAATTAACTTTGAAGACGAATTGATTTCCAAGTTTAATACCGACCATGCTCTCTCCGGCGCAAGAATTTCTGAGATTGCAACTTCTCTTGCAGGTGCAATTGATGCGAAAGACCCGTATACAAAAGGTCATTCAACCTCTGTTTCAAAATTCTCCGAGGCTCTGGCTCGTGCTATTAATCTTCCGGAAGAAGAAGTCGAGCGTATAAAACTGGGCGCGCTTCTTCATGATGTCGGAAAAATCGGAATTCCTGAGAATGTTCTGAAAAAAGAAGGTCCGTTATCTGATGAAGAATGGGCTATAATGAAGCAGCATCCGACAATAGGTACGGAAAAAGTTCTTATGCCAAACCCGTCTTTAAGAGATTTGATTCCGATTGTAAAATACCATCACGAAAGAATTGACGGAAAAGGCTATCCGGAAGGACTTTCAAACGGTGATATTCCGCTTGCTGCAAAAATTGTTGCAATTGCTGATACTTATCATGCGCTGATTAGCGACAGACCGTACAGGCGCGGTATGAATATAGAAAAAGCCATTTCTATTCTTGAAGAAGGCGCCGGAACGCAGTGGGACGGTGATTTAGTCAGAACTTTTATTCAGATAGCTCCGTCACTCGGGGTGTAGACTGTATTCTTTTAAATAATTGACTTAATATATGAATTTTGTCAGAATTGAGTCTGTAAGACTTGTATAGAACAGGAGAGTTGAATATGAAAAAAAATGGTATTATAGTCTTTTTATTAGCAGGCGTTGTAATGCTAAGCGGCTGTACTAAAACATACAAAACCGTAGATGAGTATGAATCTGCTATGAAGTCGGTGTTTGCTAAAATTCCGGCTTATACAATAGAAGTAAAACAAAACGTTAACGACAGGGATTTATACTATAGAACATATCTGAAAGGTGATAAATGGAAAACGGAAGCTTCTATAGACGGCGGTAATTCTTATACGGCAACAATTCTTTATGATGGCGCGGATTTAGTGGCATATCCGCAGGGTTCTCCTTATGCAGTGAAAAATCCAATGATTGAAATGATAAAAAATAAGGATAAAGAAACCGTTAAGGCTGTTATTGATACCCAAAATCATACAAGTCCTTTATTTTACTGGCGGGAAGGCTGGGCAGCAGCTTCTTTACAGGCTCCCGGCGATAATAACAGCAATGCCGAATTCGAAAATCAAAAAGCTAACATAAATGGTTTTGATTGCCGTATGATAAAATTTGAAAATTCAAGAGAAGCATGTGTCAGTGATAAATATGGCATTGCAGTTTATCATAAATTATCTGTACCAATGCCGCAAAAACCGGGAGAAAATCTTAATGTTATATTAAATCTTGTAAAAATTGATACAGCAGATGTTCCGGAATCAACATTTGAGCTGCCATCCGGAATGAAAAAAATTGACATCAATACATTGTCGCAAATGCTTAAGAATTGAAATCTTTTAAATAAAAAAGCCGCAATGCGGCTTTTTTATTTTTTAGCGTATTTTAAAAATATCTGTTCCTTTGTCTGCATTAATTCTTCTACAATAAGCCACTTACCTGATGGCTGCTTTTCAAGAATCATATATGTTTTTAATTTGTAAGTTTCACCGGAAGGCTGCCTTAAAGACGATACTTTATATTTATTATCGGAAATCTTTGAAGCATCTATATTTGTATAACTATTTGTATAGTGTCTTAATTTAGCACCTGCCTGCCCGATTTTCATCTGGGTTATATAAGTGGAAGTGTTTGTTTCTACATCTACGGTTGTTCCGTCCGGTTTTACTACCTGTCTTATTATTCTTGCTTTTGGAGAATACATCTCTGCAATAGTCGGGCTGTAGGTATTTGCTGCTTTTACATAATTATTGAAAAACTGTACGGCTTCTTCCTTATTATCTGCAAAAACAGACAGAGAAACTCCCGCAAATACTATTAACAGTGCTAATATTTTCTTCATATTTACCTCTTCTGGTGTAACGAATTCTATTTATGATTTGTTCAAATTAATCTAAATCAGGAAGATCTCCTTTGACTTCGGCAACTTCATCCGAGTCAAGATGGAAAACTTTATGAAGTCCTTCTACGGCTTTTTTAGCCTGATCTTCTGCAACGATACAGCTGATTTTAATTTCACTTGTGGAAATCATCTTTATATTTATACCCATATCCGCTAAAGTTTTAAACATCTTTGCGGCTATACCGGGGCGGTCAATCATGCCGGCACCGACAATTGAAATCTTGGCAATCTTATCATCAACAAATACATTGCTGAATTCAAGTTCTTCTTTAACTTTTTCCATAATTTCAAGGGTTTTTTCTTTGTCGCCTTTATCAATGGTAAAAGCAATATCATTAGTATTCAGAGCCTTTCTTGCATAAGACTGGATAATCATATCAACAGAGATATTCTCTTTAGCCAGTCCGTTAAACAAAACCGCAGCCGTTCCCGGATTATCTTTTACGTCGCAGACAACAACTCTCAATTGTGATAAGTCCGATGCAACACCGGTTACAGGTTTGTGTAATTCCATTTCATCAACTCCTACTATTAAAGTTCCTAAATTATCCAGTTTAAATGTGCTTCTGACTCTTATCGGCACATTGTATTGTTTTGCAGTTTCAACAGCTCTCGGGTGAAGTACGTTTGCTCCGACTCTTGCAAGTTCCAGCATTTCTTCATAAGAAATTACATCGAGTCTTGAAGCATGCGGAACGATTCTCGGATCAGTTGTATAAACGCCTTCAACGTCTGTATATATATCACATCTTTCAGCGTCTAATGCTCCGGCGAGCGCTACGGCAGAAGTGTCAGAACCGCCTCTTCCGAGAGTTGTAATTTCCAGATCATCAGTTACTCCCTGAAATCCTGCAACAACAACCACTTCACCTTTTTCAAGATGACTTTTGATTTTATCAGTTTTTATATTAATAATTCTTGCTTTAGAATGCACTTTTTCAGTCATAATTCCGACCTGAACAGCATTCATGCTTACAGCAGGACAGCCCTGCGCCTGAAGCGCCATAGCAAGGAGTGCAATAGAAACGCCTTCTCCAGTAGAAAGCAGCATATCCATCTCTCTTGACGACGGATTATCCGAGATTTCCTTTGCCATTTTTACAAGATAATCTGTTGTATGCCCCATAGCTGAAACTACAACTACAACATCATGCCCGAGGTCTCGCTCTCTTATAACGGCTTTTGCTACATTTTTGATTTTATCAGTGTCAGCTACGGAAGTACCGCCGAATTTCTGAACTATAATTTTTCTCATTGTTTTTTCTACCTGCTACACTCTTAATCATTATATAAACAAATAAAATGTTTGACAACAACAAGAAAAATTAAATTTTTATTAAGTTTTGTAAAAATTAGATATTATACTAGCAAAAATAGTTTTTAGGTGTTTTTGAGCTAGTACATAACTATGAACAATTAGTGTGAAAAAAGGAGCATAAAATTTATGAACATCAATTCAAATGAACTTTTGTTACTTAACAAAAAAATCAAATTTGCAGGTGAAGCAGGAAAGCCTGCCGCAGACGTAACAGTTCCTGCACCGGATACTAATACCCCGCAAACAGGCATGAATGCTCTTATGTTTCAGGGTTTAAACAATGTTGTCAGCGATCCGCAGCTTGCAGGCGAGTTAAAAATTATGAAAGAAACTGACACAGTAAAGACTGAAGATAAGGCAGCTCAAAATGAATATGTTGCTCCTTATAAATCAAATTTAGCTTTTCAGGGCAAGGCTTCAAAATTTAAGAGCCTGGCACTTGCTGCATTAATGGGTCTTGCAACACTCGGGGCTACTTCAGCATTGACTTCTTGCAGTGATGATGAGCCATATAAATCAGAAACAAATGTTACGATTAATATAGATTTAAGTGCCATTCAGGAAATGTTTGCCCAGATGCAGGCAATGTGGCAGCAAATGCTTGAACAACAGCAAATTACAAATGAGCAGCTCCAGCAAAATAATCAATTTATGCAGCAGCTTATTGAAATGGTTCAACAGGGTTTTATAAGTGCTGATGAATTCTATGAACAAATGTATGATTTTATTATGTCATCAACTGCAAACCAGGAAGTTATTATAGCTTTACTTGAACAAAACGGTATGAGTCAGGAAGAGGCAAATGCTATTCTTAATGAAATCCTGAATGAAGTAAGAAACGGAAACCTTTCTGCAACAGAAGCAATGGAAAAGATTCTTGACTTACTCGGAGATATCAAAAACTTGCTTGCTCAGGCAATTTCTGACTTTAACAAGTTCTATGAAGAAATGCTTGCTAAACAGGATGAGTTAATTGAAACAAACAAACAGGGCTTTGAACAGCTTATTGAACAGGGCAATATTACAAATAATACTCTCAACGATATGAAAGAACAAAACGACAGTTTAATTGTTTTGAGCAATAAGCAGCTTGAAGCTCTTGCTGACATTAAGAATTCTATTGTAAATGCAAATATTGACAGCAATGCAAACTTTGATAAGGTTATTGAAACATTAAATGTTAACAAGAATGAATTAATAGCTGTATTGGAAAAAATGGGTTACGGCTATGAAGAAATTATCAAAATGACAGCATCACAAATTATTGAGGCAATTGATAACAATACAGCAACAGTTGTTAAGAGTAACGAACTTCTCTATAAGATAACAGAATATGTTTCAATTCTTCCGGAAATTAAAGAAAACGGAGATATTACAAATAATCAGTTAGAAGAACTTTATAATCTGTATCTGGAAATCGTAAATTCAGAAGATAAATATTCTGAAGAAGTAATCAACAAGATGGAAGAACTGGTTGGTAAGTTAGAGAATATAGAAGGCATTTTAAACGATATCAGCGCTACTTTGAAAGAATTGTTGAGCGGTTTCTTGTCATTCTATAATGACTATAAGAATGATAAAGACATGGAATTCAAATTGCTCGGTCAATTGTATAAAAACGGAAAAATCCAGACTTCAATTTTGGCTTCTATGAACGAAACAACAAAGAGCATGTCGGAAAATATAACCGGTATTAAAGAAAATACTGATTTATTGCTTGAAATCGTTCAGGATGATACAAGATATCAGGAATTGATTGAAGCAATCAAGAATATTCAAGCCGGCGGAGAGGTTGAAATTGATTATCAGAGACTTGAAGATATGCTCAAGATGATGGGACTTACAATCACTGATGCTATTAATATGTCTTCTTCCCAGTTAGAACAGGCTATCAAAAACTTCCAGAATACATATGTAAACGTAGAACAAAAACAAACGGAAGAATTACAGACAATTCAAGCTAAGATAGATGATTTACAAATCTTCTTATCAAATAACGATAATAATCAGGAAATTATTGATGCTATCAATAATATAACTGTTGCAATCGGAAACGGTAATGAAGATGTAACAAATGAATTGAAGAATCTGACAGAACAGTTGAACAAATTACAGCAGGCAATAGATGCAATCTATAAAGCAATCGGTGAACAGGCTGCTATTACAAATACATACCTTGAAAAATACGATACAAAATTTGACGGTATTTTAGGAATGTTAGGCAGCATTGATTCTAAGTTGAATACAATTATTGCAAATCAGAAAACTGCAGAAATTTATTTAGATAATCTTCTTAAGGCTGTTGCTGAATTGAAAGAAGAAATTCAGAAATTGCAGAATGAAGCAGGAGATGGCGGTTCTTCAATAACTCTTGATCAGTTAGAAGAATTGTGGAAACAGCATGACGAAGCTAACTTTAACAAATACAAAGAGTTAATTGAAAACTTAGATATTAATGTTGATGTTAACACTACCACAATAGAAGAACTGTTAAAATCAATTGACGCTAAGATGGAATATATCAATGACAATTCAGAAATCTTGAATCAGATTTTAGATATGTTAAAAGGTATAGACTGGTCAAATCCTGACTACAGTTCTAAGTTAGACAGAATTATAGAAATCCTGGAAAACTTCAAGTGTAACTGCGAATGCGGCGGCAATAATGAAGGTAT
>CALUVI010000012.1 GCA_944324185.1 Candidatus Gastranaerophilales bacterium
ACTTTCCAGCCTTTGGATTATGCCCAGCGGGTGTACATTCTTAAGAGCATACTTGCCCAGTCCTGAGCATCAGTCCCGCCAGCTCCGGCATTGATTGTCAAAAATGCGTCAGCTTCATCATATTCACCGGATAACATTTTTTGTACATCGTATTTATCCAGCTCTTTTTTTAACTGTTCAAGCCCAATTTCACTTTCTTTTATAAGTTCCTCGTCTCCAATCTCCTGAGCGGTTTTTGCATCTTCTAAGATTGAATCCCATTTTGAAAACATATCGAGAGTTTCTTTTATCTCTCTTGATTTCTGACCTAATTCCGTTGCAAGGTTCTGGTTTGACCAAACCTCCGGACTCTGGAGCTTATCCTCAATCTCTGCTAGTTCTTTTTTTAATCCGTCAAAATCTATATTTTGCTTATCTTTATTTACTATCTGTTCTAATTCTTCGATATTCATAAATTTTCAACCAGTTCAATAACCTTCCGGTGAACATTCTCTATTGTATCAGAAGAATCAAGAATTTTCACTCTGTCCGGCTCCTGTTTTGCAATTTCAAGATACCCGCGGCGCACGCGGTTAAAGAAATCAACTCCGGCAGATTCCATTCTGTCCTTGCTTTTTCCGACTCTTGAGAGCGAGGTTTCTATATCCACATCAAAAACAATTGTTAAATCCGGCTTTAAACCGCTTGTCGCAAGATTGTTTAAATACTTAATTCTTTCCATATCAAGCTCTCTGCCATAGCCTTGATAAGCAAGAGTTGAATCTGTATACCTGTCGCAAAGAACAATTGTACCCTCTTCAAGCGCCGGTTTTATCATGCCCTCAACGTGCTGCGCCCTGTCTGCAAGGAACAGAAAAGATTCACAATTGGGCGAGACTTCGCCGTCATAGTTTAGAAGGATTTCTCTGATTCTTGCCCCGAGAATCCCCGCCCCCGGCTCTCTTGTAAGCAGTGTTTTCCTGCCCGCTTTATTAAAATATTCATCCAGAAGTGTCAGCTGCGTAGTTTTACCGCAGCCGTCCGCTCCTTCAAATGTAATAAATAAACCTTTTTTCATTAAACTATACCTCTAAATTTATAACATAAATTATAATATAGTTTTGTTTGGATTTACAAGCCGATTTTCTGGTCTAGTTTGAAGTGGTCGATGAGTTTTATGATAGACAGAATTTCTTCAAACATCTGAAAGAACTGCTTGCCGTCATTAACCGGCTTAAGAAGCGAACAGATAGAAAACAAATCTTTTAGAGTATGAAGTGCTACAAACAGATTCGTTCCGTAAAAAGCGCAGGATACTTTATCTGCTGCAAATGCAACTTGCATATTATTAAGTCTCTCCATAAAAGAAGGTGTAATCAAATACCTTGCCTCAACCTCATCGTCTGTAAAAACATCAAATTTCTTTTCAAACACAACATCTTCTAAAGTTGTGTGTACTAAATTGGATGAAGGGGAAGCATGGAACATTGAATCCGGACGTATAACAGTATTTCCGCTGAAATTCTTGTTCATATCAAGTTTAACTATTACACCGTTAAAAACCGTTCTTCTGTTTTTACCTGTACCGGTTGAAAATTCCGATTCAATAATTTCAAACCCTACATCTTTATAACTTCCGCTGAAATAGTCATCAAAACTGCTTGAAGAAAAAGACGGTATAAGGTTTGATTCCTGAAATACTTTACGGTTTTCATACAAAATGCATTTCTTCCAGCTAATATCTCCGAAACATTGACATACTGACGGCATAATTTTTTCTTTTATTTTGTTTTCAAAGTTTTTCTTAATTATTGCCCAGACAAATCCTGCCATAAAAAACATTCCAATGCCGCTTTTAAACGTATTTTCCGAAGTTTCCTCGGACATAGTTATAAAGAATGGCGAAATAATAAGCAATATACCGATTACAAAGCATATAACCGCCCCTGCAACCGCAAGTCTCAGCTTCCCTTTTCTTTCAGCGTCAAATTTTTCAAGTGCGGGAGAGAGTTCTTTAAAAAACTTGTCCTGAAACTCTTTGCGCATCTCTTGGTATGTTTTTTCTTCCGGCATTTTACCTCCTTATAAATACAAAGCGTTAGGAAGAATCCTGACGCTTTGTATAATTCAATTTATTTCAAAAAATCTGCAGCATTAACAGGCTGTCTTTCATTTTCTGCAGCCTTGAAGAAATCAACGGCTTTAACGTTAATCATTCTTGCAACAAGAGAAGACGGGAAAATTTCTACTGCATTTTTAAGCTCAAGAGCTGCAGAGTTATAGAATCTTCTTGCTGCAGCAATGTGTTCCTCTACTTCATTATAAGTTTGCATTGCAGTCATCATTGGCTGGTCTGCTTTAAGCTGAGGGTAATTTTCTACAGCAACCACAAACTGTCCCATTTTTTGTGCAATTTGTGTATCTAATGCAATCTTTCTGTCGATATTTTCAAAACCGTCCGGAATATTTACAGCTTGATTTCTGAGTTTTGTTACTTCTTCCAGCAAGCCGCGCTCGTGATCCATATATTTCTGGGCAATTGTCAAAATATTCGGAATCAAATCGTATCTCTTCTTAAGCTGTACATCGATTGATGAAAACGCTTCACCTGCTTTGTTGCGTTTTTTGATTAAAGATGCATAAATGCTGTACGCCCAGCCGATTACTACTACAGCGGCAATTAATGCTAACATTGTTCCTGACATAAAATTTTCCTTTCTTCTTTATTATAAACCTTTTACTACATCACTTTTTTGAACTCTTTGAACCAGAAGCAATACTGCTCCTAATAAAACTATCATAGATAGTGTCATTGCAATCTTAGAAAGATCTATTATTTCGTATTCAAGAATGATTTCTGCCGGCTGTTCAGTAGCTGCAAGATTCCACTGATACTCTTTATCGCTGAGGAGCGTATCCGCATTATGTTTTGAAGCCTTTGCCGGAATCTTTATTGTCAGTTTTGAAACAGGTGCGATATCCGGCTTTTCGCCTTCTATAGCATCGTACTTTTGTTGTACAGAATTCATATCAACAAGCTGACCGTTAATATATTGGGAATTGCGTCTTCTTGAAAGGACTGCCTGCGGCATTCCGGCAGAGGAGATTCTCTGTCCGGTTTTAATATCCTGACTCCCGAGGGCTGTCCCAAGATCATAGAAAAGATGAATTTTATAAGAACTTTTTATGAACCCCCTGTTTGCAATAAAAGAGCCTTCATCTTTATTAAATCCTTCAGGCAAAGCTTCCGTAACATTATTAAAAGTTAATTTATCTTTTATAACTGTTACTCCGGAAAAAGCGTCATCATTATATTCTGCCGTTTTGAAACCGGCTTCCCTGTATTTTTTTGAAAGCTCTTCTACGCTTTTCTTAAATCCTGTGTCAAAAGCAGGGTTTATTGCTCTGAAAAATTTAACATTGAATGCCTGTGTCTGCGAAATCTTGATTTGAGCATCTTTATTTATTTCCATATTGTAATCAAATTTTACGCAGCCTGTGCAAATAAAGGTCAGACCCAAAATCAAACTTGTTAAAAATACTTTTTTCATAAAACTATCCTTTTTATTTTTAACAATACATTATTATTCAGCCCCGAATAACATTCAGATGGAGGATTTCTTGATTATATTACTGAAAGGTAGGGTATCTGTTTTGACAGTATGTGTTTCCGGTTTCTAAAAGATATCGGTAGTTTTTATCCCGGAGTTCTTCCATAATGCCGTTTTTCCGGCGGTGTACTCTCTCCATTGTGCGGAATCTCTGGACATTTGCAAATTTTTGATACACACCTTCAGGGAAAGCGCAGTCAACAATTGTCCACCTGACAGAGCACGCCCTGTTTTGTTTACCTCTTATTTCATATACTCCGTTTGGCATTGCGTGGTATTTATAAGGAGTACAGGTTGACAGGTTATCAAGAAAAAGCATTCTTGCATTAATTTCTTTGTCATTTGTTACGTAGAAATCAAAAATGTTCTCAGCCTGAGAAGTTAAGTACAGACTGAAAAACATTATTGATATTATTAAAGCTCTATTCACTATTCACTGCTCACTATTCACTAGTAAACATTTCCGTAAACCCAGTAGCTTCGGAGAACCTTTTTAACATAGTTTCTGGTTTCAGGATACGGAATTTGTTCGACAAATTCATCAGTGTCGCTGTAGATTAATTTTGAAAACCAGTTTGTAACAGACCCGATTCCGCCGTTATACGCGGCAATTGTATACAGGTCCTTGCTTCCGAGCATTCTTTTTAGGCTTGTATAATAAAGACATCCTGCCGTAATATTTGCAGTTTCGGCATTTAAATCCGAAGGAAGATTGTGTTTTTTTACAACTTCATTGTATGTTGCGGGCATAAGCTGCATTAAACCGGCTGCACCGACAACACTTTTTGCAAACGGATTGAAGTGGCTTTCTTCTTTAATTATTGCTTGCAGAATAATCGGGTTATTATCACCTTTTACTCTGTCTACAATGTCGTAATAATGCATAGGATATACAAGACGCCATCTTAAATCCTCAAAAGGCGGTTTAACATCCATATCCTGCATTCCGTCACGCGCAAGTATTGCGGAGACAGTATAATTCTTCTTCTGATAAGCTATCCAGCTTTGTATAAATTTATCGTTTTTACAGAGTTCGCCTACTAAATCATAATCTTTCAAATATGCAAGTTTCACTACTAAATTATTATCGAGTGATTTTTTATACGGAAAAACAACCGGCTTATAATTTAACTCCAAAAACGGAAACATTCCGTCATCTTTATACAAATTAAAGTTTGCTTTAAATGCATAATATGTGTCCGGATATTTTGCAATGACCTGTTTGTAATAATTATTTGCACTTTCGTAATGTTTTAATTTGAACGCAATTTTACCCATATAATACATAACTGCAGGGCTTGAATTTACATCAGGGAATTTTTTCATATGCAAAAATCCGAGTCGCTGGGCATCATAATATTTTTTCTGTAAATACTTTGCTATAAAAAGATTGTAAAGCGAATCTGCAGAAAACTGTCCGTTCGGATATTTTTCATAAAGTGTTCTGTAGCAGGCTTCTTTAAGGTTAGACGCAACCACTTCATTGCAGTTTAGATACGCTACATAATCTGCTCCGGTTGAAGTCAAATTCATGTTAACAAGTTTTGCGAGGGCATCTTTTCTTGTCGGGAAAGACGCTATATAACTGTCCACAACTTCATATACATCTTTGTTTTCAGTATTGGAAGCGTATTTTTTTAGTCCTTCTTCCGCATAGGAATTGCCTTTTTCATTATTTCCGAGCCTGTATTCATTTTTTGCAAAATCCGCCCAGCTTTCAGCAAAAGTTGTTTTAAATAAATAGTCTTTTGCTTTTAAGTATTCACCGTTTGCGTAATACGATTTGGCAATTAAAAGATTGTCGTAATTTGTTAACGCCGGATTAAGTTTTTTTATTTCGTCTATTGCATTCAGAGAAAATCTTCCGTCTGGAGATTCATTTATGTAGGTTTTAAAATAAATAAATGCCCTGTTTTTAGATTTTTCCAGCCATCTTGCATTTTTAGGCGGGTTGGCAATTTCTATCAAACCGAGATAATACTGGGAAGCTATTGCATAATCACTGTTCGGATATTTTTTTATAATGCGTTTAAAGTGTTTTTTTGCGCCTTTATCCTGAGTTTCAAACATCAAAGTTGCCATATTGTATTCGCTGATAGGCGATATTGATGATTTTGCTCTTGAGTGCACTATACGATTGTATTTTTTTATTGCAAGCTCTTTTTTATCCAGATTAGTTGCGCATCGTGCCTGTCTGAAAAGTGCCGGTGATTTTAGTGAAGAGCCGGACGGAACTTTGCCGAATTCTTCAAAGGCTTTTTCATACTCATTTGCTTTATACAGCTCAAGTGCTGATGAGTATTTAGAAATACCTCTGGATTCTGCCGACACATGGTTATAGACAAAGTACCCGACTGTAAATATTGTCAGGAAAATCGCTATATAAAAATCATACTTCCTTCTTCTGCTTCTCATTCAAATAATTCCCGATTATTTAATTAAACTCTCTTATTATCAAAAAGACCAGGGTCTTATATATAATACTATTCTAATATAGAAATGTGCAAAAAGAAAATCCTGTAATAAAAAATTACATTTTATCATCAGAAAAGCGCATTTTAAAAGAAAATGCGCTTAACGAAAATACCCTCCTGCCGGAGTTTGTTATTGAAATTTTGAAATGTCGTGAACTCTCAGAGCAAAATAAGGTTTTGTTTTATACTTTTCTTTTAAAAATACTACAAACGTATCATTAAAGTAGAAATATCTGGATTCTTCCGGCGGCAGAAGTGCTGTCATTTTAGCAATCATAGCAGCTTCGCTTTTAAGTTCCACGCCCGTATTATCCATATTAAATTTTACGGTTTCCATTGCCTGATCTATAACAAGGTTTGTGCCCTTAACTCTGTTTCCGCAGATTTCTTCAAAGATTTTTTCTTCAAAGAAGTTCAAATTCGGAACTTTTAACTCATCTTCTTCGCCGAATTTTTTGCTGCCCTGGTAAGCCTCCTGTTTTTTCAGCATATCATCATAAATATAATTGAATGTTTTTGTGGTTGAAGTTTTGTATAAGTAAACTTCATCTTCACCTTCGGTTTCAAGCTTTACTGCAAAATCCGAAGGGCTGTCATAGAATAAAACTTCTACGCCGTCATCCAGTTCTTTTCGTGAATCTTTTGAAATTCCAAAGTATTCAGCCTGCAAATCTCTGAACGAATCAAGTCCGAGTTTGTCAAAAGGAACAGTGAATTTGAAATCCTTCTTGAGCATTGCATAAACAATAAATCTTTGTTTTGAAGGCGTTAAATCAAGCTGGTCCAGAATATCGCTGGTTTCATTAAATTTTCTTTTTATGGCTTTTGCTATAACCTTTTTAGTATTTTTCTTGATATTACCCAGATATTTGTAATAACACTTGTCGGAAATATCTTCTTCGGTAAAATCCTGCCTGTTAAGTTCATTTACAATAACAGGTGTTCCTGCCGGAAACTTAATCTGGTTGAATGCAATTTTGTCCATAAAATCATTCCACACAAGCTGGAAAGTTCCGACCCAGACTCTGTCCTGAACATTTGTTTTACTCATCATTGTAGGTAATACATCAATATTTGCGGCAAACGCCGGTGAGAATAGCAATAGTGATGTAAATACTGATAAAATTAATTTTTTCATAAAAACTCCCTTTAACTATAACCTCTTAATTGAATCGTATCAAAAATTCCGCTTAAATTCAATCGATTTATGTTAATATAGTTAAAAGGGCACAACAGGAGTGATAAATAGAGAATTATGAGAATTGCGGAATTTAAAATAGAAGAATGGATGAACAAATATGAAGCGTCCGCTTTATATGATTTAACCACAACCTGCATTTCTCCTTTATGTATAAATGATTTGCCGTTTTCAAAAGAAATTTTTGATTTAAAGCTCGGATACGGTGATATTACAGGCTCTGAAAGACTCAAGGCTGCAATTCAGACACTATACGAAAGAGACCATTCTATAACTGTTACCCACGGCGCTATCGGAGCAAATCAGCTTGTATTTTTATCTTTACTTGAAAAAGGGGATGAGGTTGTATCTGTTGTTCCCACATATCAGCAGCATTATTCTATTCCCGGGGCTTTAGGATGCAGGGTTAAACTTTATTTTCTGAAAGAAGAAAATTTCTGGCTTCCTGATTTAGAAGAATTGGAGAAAATAATTACGCCGGATACCAAACTTTTATGTCTTAACAACCCTAATAATCCGACGGGAGCTGTAATTCCCGAACGGATGTTTGAGAAAATTGTTGAAATTGCACGGAAAAATAATGTATGGATTCTCTCTGACGAAGTATACAGAGGATTGAATCTGATAGGAAAACCTTATTCTAAATCAATTGCAGATATTTATGAAAAGGGTATTTCCGTGGGCAGTATGTCTAAAACATATTCGCTTCCGGGCTTAAGAGTAGGGTGGGTTGCAGCAAGAGCGGATTTAGTTAATGAAATTAATCACCAGAGGCAGTATAATACAATCAGTGTAAGCGCTCCGGATGATTATTTTTCTGCTGTTGCGTTGGAAAATAAAGATTTTATACACGAGAGAAATTTTAAAATTATGAATGAGGGAGTAAATATATTAAATAACTGGCTTAAAAATACCCCTGAAGTCCGCTGCATTCTTCCAAAAGGCGGAACAACCGTTCTTTTAAAATACAATCTTGACCTTCCGTCCCGTGATTTTTGCAAAAAGCTTCAAGCAGAAACCGGCGTTGCTCTTTTACCGGGCGAAACCTTGGAAATGGAAGGATATGTAAGACTCGGTTTTTGTGCGGAGAATTTAGAGCCGGCTCTTGAAAAACTCGGGTATTTTTTAAAACGGTAGTTTTTTCATGTTAAAATTTTTGTATGATTAAACCTGAACTTTTAATGCCTGCCGGCAATATTGAAAAACTTAAATACGCAATTAAATACGGCGCGGATGCAGTATATCTCGGGGTTGTTGATTTTAGCCTGAGAGCAATGCGTAAGGGAGAATTAATAACTCTCGATAATCTTAAATACGCAATTGATACAGCGCGTTCAATGGGCGCAAAATCTTATTTAACTTTGAATATTTTTGCCTTCAATAGTGATATAAAAGCGCTGGAAGAATGTATGGAAAGGATTGTTGATTCTAATCCGGACGCGCTTATTATAAGTGATGTCGGAATTATGCGGCTTGCGAAAAAATATATGCCAAAAACTGATATTCACATAAGCACTCAGGCAAATATTTTAAACTATGAAGCTGTCCGCTTCTGGCAGGATATGGGAGCAACAAGGGCAATTCTCGCCAGAGAACTTCCGATTAAAGATGTCGCGGAGATTAAGAAAAAAGTTCCTGATATGGAACTTGAATGCTTTATTCACGGCGCGCAATGTGTTTCTTTTTCCGGCAGATGCCTCTTAAGCGACTATATGACAAACGGGGAAAGGAAAGCAAATTCCGGCAACTGCTCCCAGCCTTGCAGATGGAGCTATAAACTTGTTGAAGAAACGCGCCCTGGGCAGTATTATGAGATTGAGGAGAATGAAAAAGGTACCCATATCTTGAGTACAAAAGATTTATGCCTTGTAAAACACCTCAGAGAAATGATTGAAGCAGGAATTGATTCTTTTAAAGTCGAAGGCAGAACAAAGAGCCTTTATTATGTTTCAGCAACTGCAAAAGCTTATAGAGAAGCAATTGATGAGGTTATGAAAAACCCTGAAGCTGATATGACGCCTTATTTTAATGAACTTCTGAAAGTCGGAAACAGAGGATACACAACAGGTTTTTATCTCGGCGAAGGCTATCCGAAAGACGGCTACAGCTATGATATTTCAAAAGGTCTGGCTGGGGCGGATTTTCTCTGCGAATTCCACGGTGTTGAAGACGGGTACTACAAAATTGTTACCAAAAACAAATTTAATAAAAATGAAGATATTGAAATAATTTCACCTTCTGAAAAATTTATCGCTCAGGTGACTGAGATTAAAAATACGAAAGGTGAAGAATTAGAACTTGCAAATACTAATGACGAATTGTTGGTAAAACTTACCAAAGCGCCCCGGGAGGCTGAATTTGCAATTGCAAGAACGGTCGGGATAAAAGGAGAGAATAATGTTTTTAAAACCTGATTACAACTTAAAAAACATATATGAAATTGATTTTGTGAAACTCAAAGAACAGGGTATAAAATGCCTTATGTTTGATTTGGACAGCACTGTTATGGTCTCTAAATCTTCAACATTTCTTCCGGAGACAGTAGAGTGGTTTAATACATTTATCAAGGATTTTGAAGTCGCAATAATATCAAATAATAAAAACAAAGATTATATAGAAGCAGCGTCAAAAACGGCGCCTTGCAGGGTAATCGGACGCGCTGATAAACCTAATCCGAAAATTATGCGCGAGTATCTTGAATCTGTCGGGGTGAAACCGGAATATGCGGTAATGGTCGGGGACAGACCGCTTACGGATATTCTTGCAGGCAAACTTCTCGGATGTAAAACCATTCTGGTAGGTTCAATTAATCCGAAGGAAAATCTTCCGACAAAGTTTGTACGCGCGCTTGAACGCTCAACAATAAAAAAATAAGTTCCCGGCGGTCGAAAGTTCAAGGTGAAGGCTGAAGCTTAATCAGTTGCAGCGCATTTAACCGGTTTGATTGCCGGCAGAAAGTGTTATGTTCCGGCGGCGCTTCTTGACTGTTACGGGCTTAATGCAACTTCAATTTCAAATTTGCGCTCCCATGGAAAAGAATAGGAAATTTCTATATTACCATCCGACATGAAGGTTGCGGACAATCTTTTTTCAAAAAGCTTCATTAAATCTTTTATATTACACGGAGAATTTATCATTCCCCTTACATTTGCCTGATAAGCCCAGTCATCAAGAAATCTTATCATCTGTAATTTCTTAAAAGCAGATATATTGAATTTTTTTGCGTTCCATCTTATCTTTACTGAAGCAAGCAGACTTCCAAGACTATTTGCGGAAGTGTTCCAACCCGAGTATCCGTAAAATTTATTTAAATCAATTTGAGGCAAAAGCTGATTTACAAAAGCATTATCCGCACCATTAGCAAATCTTACATCCGCAATTGCATAGGGTTTATTCTGAGGAGGGGTAAATGTTTTATTATATGGTTTTGTATCCCACCCCATAACAAGTTCGCCCTGTTTTTCAATAAAATTATTAACAATAAGAATGATATCAGCATCTTTTTTTGATGTAACAGCAGTGAAGCCGGCAAGTTCAAGCTGCCCGAGTACGGATTTTTCAATCGAAACATCTTCGTAGTTGGAGATACAGTTTTTGTATTCAGGAGCTGTATATTCAACAAAAACCTTTATTTCTTTTTCAATTGCGCGTGCAAGAAGTGTGAGCGGAATCTCATCCGCGCCAGTTTTTGTTTTTCCACCGAGGCGTTCAAGTTCGTGCGCCTCTTCAACATTGAATCCTTTTGGTGCACAATCGTCTTTTGAGAAAATCAAAGTATCAAATATTCCTTCTTTTTGCCATTCAAGATACAATTTGTTAATCTCAAAATTGCGTCTGCGCGTTTTAAGATAATCTTCTAATATTTCCGGCGGAATCCCGTCATTAAAACCGCTGAAGGAATACTCAAAAATCTTTTTACCCCACTCTTTCCAGTATTCTTTTTCTTCTTCATTGTAATTATTATTTGAAATTCGCATTATGCTTGAAAAGGCGTAAATTTTTTTCCCTTTTAATAATGGTTTTAAATGTTCAAGCCTTTGTTTTATATCTTCATAGTTTTCAACAATTCCTTTGTCATTTACCCCGCGGCGTGAGGGGATTAAACCGCCGTACGCAATTGTATCAAGAGAAAGAACCATAGCATCACAAGCCGGTAAATTCTCAAGCCATTCTAAAATCTCATTTACCCCTGCATTTTTCTTCAAATCCCCGAGAAATTCACGCGGAGGGATAAAGAGTTCTATATTTTTATCAATAGATGCAATGTCTTTAGCAAGATTGTAACAGACAGGGCGGTTATCGATAGGAATAAAACAAATTTTCATATGCTAATTTTAGCATTTTTGTATAAAATGTACAATTTTGTATTTTTGGTGTTTCAAAAAATAATTAAGTTTAGTAGTTTAGTAGTGTGGAGCTTGCTCCGCAAGGTAAGAAATGTAAGTTGGGTTATACCTGACAAAAAATTTTTAAAGATTCTTCACACTGATGCCCTCTGAATGACGGCAGGGGTAAATGTATTTGGGTTGTCAGGTGAGACTACAAGCTTGGCGTCATTGCGGGGGTAAATGAATGGTTGGTAAGTGAAACTACAAGTCTGGCGTCATTGCGGGGGTAAATGAATGGTTGGTAAGTGAAACTACAAGTCTGGCATCATTGCGAGGGTAAATGAATGGTTGGTAAGTGAAACTACAAGTCTGGCATCATTGCGAGGGAACAGCCATTCAGCCCGAAGCAATCCAGAACAAATTTGACAATTGTATTAAATATTTATTGTAGGGTTTTACCTAACCTACAATCTGTTCTATAACAAGAGTTATATGGATTCTTTACCCCTAAAAGGTTGTCGGGTTCAGAAGACAGCAAACTTGTAAGCTTACTTTCCAATGTCCTGTTATTCTGAAGGCGTTAGCCGGAATATTTTGGTGTGTTCGCTTACGCTTTACCCAACCTGCAACTAATCAGTAAAATGGTAATTTCGTCTTGCAAGCTTATGTTGTTCTATATAACGCTTTTCATAAAGTTCATATTGCTCATACTTCTCTAAATATGAATCTTTATTTCTCGGATATAATCTTATAGCCATTTGTAAATCTTTTTGAGCCAGATCCTCCTGTCCTAAATGTCTATATAATATAGCCCGATTATGATAATCTTCAGACTTATATGAAGCAACTGGTCTATGAGGATTGGAAGAAACCCGCGGCATAACTACTGCCTGGGTAGCGTATTCCAATGCTGTCTTATAATCTCCCATCATTCGATATACACCTGACAGAGCAATATAGTCATTATATTTTTTATAAATTTCTATAGCTTTATCATAATCTTCTGCTCTTGTATATAACATTGCGGCGAAAAGATGATACCCCTTTTGCGGCTCGGAATAACTCTTGTGATATGAAAGAGCCTTCTCATAGTTTTCAATTGCTTCTTTTCCGCATCCCATTGCCATATATCTTTTGAACTTATCCATATACAAAAGACTTTTATATTCAGGAAATATTGCGAACTTCATTGCTTTATCATAATTTGCAATTGCGACTTTGTGATTCTCTGAATTGCCTGCTTTTACCCAATAATAAAAAGGAACAGAGCCAAAGACAATAAATAATGCCAGAATTAAAAACAAACCTGTAAACACTCTTAGCAGAACTTTGCTTTTTCTCCAATAAAAAAATATACATCCAAACAGAATCGGCAGAAAAAACAATAATGCAAAACCAGATAAAGTAGTCATAATGACAGAATACGAAATCGGATCATTATAAAGCGTCTCAAACATAAGCGTATCTCCTATTTCCTTTTATATAAAAAATGAAGAATTTGCGGTCGACTTTACGAAGCCGACCTTAAAATTACTCTAATTCAGAACGCTCAATTTCCTGCTTAGTCGTAAACTTAACAATATCACCGACTTCAATATCATTAAACTTAACAAAAGAAATACCGCATTCAAAGCCTTGAGCGACTTCTTTAACATCATCTTTGAAACGTTTAAGCTGATCAACCGCTCCTTTAAAGATTTCTTTTCCGTTTCTGTAAATAGCTGCAGTATCGTTTCTGTTAATTTTACCTTCCGTTACATAACAGCCGGCAATCTTCTGAATCTTACCTATTGTAAAGATTTGTCTAATCTCAACTTTACCTGTTTCGACTTCTTTAACTTCCGGTGACAATAGCGAAATCATTGTCTTTTCAATATCTTCAAGTATCTGATAAATAATTTCATACTTCTTAATTGTAACACCTTCACGCTCGGCAGCTGCAAGTGCATTTGCATCCTCTTTGACCGTAAATCCTAAAATTAATGCATTTGAAGCGGAAGCCAGCATTACATCGGCTTCTGAAATATCACCAACACCCACGTGAATAATCTTAGTAACAATTTCTTTTGATTCAAATTGTGCAATAGCCTGAGATACAGCCTCTGCAGCGCCATGGGTGTTTGCTTTGATAATCAAATTCAATTGAGGAATATCACCCTCTGCATCACCCGCTTCTCTTCTCATATGAGCCGGAAGCATTGCATCAAGTCTCTTACTGCGTTCTTTTTCTTTACGCTTTTCTACAATAGATTTCATTTCTTTTTCGTTTTTAACAACTTCAAAGAAATCTCCGGCATTAGGAACTTCTGTTAAACCTAAAACCTCAACAGGTGTAGAAGGTTCAGCTTTTGTAATTCTTTCTCCGGAATCTGAAAGCAGCGCTCTCACTCTTCCGCAGGCAGTTCCAACAACAATGCAGTTTCCTGTTCTTAAAGTTCCGTTTTGAACCAGAAGCGTTGCAACAGGTCCTTTTCCTTTATCAAGATTTGCTTCAATTACAACGCCTGTTGCTTCTGCTTTAGGATTAGCTTTCAAATCCTGTATTTCCGCAACAAGGAGAATATATTCCAACAATTCATCAATACCTGTACCTTGAAGAGCCGAAACATTTACAGTAATTGTGTCACCGCCCCAAGCTTCCGGAACAAGCCCGTGTTCAGTTAACTGCTGTAAAATTCTATCCGGATCAGCGCCCGGTTTATCAATTTTGTTAACCGCCACAATAATCGGCACTTCTGCAGCTTTTGCGTGGTTAATTGCTTCAATCGTTTGAGGCATTATGCCGTCATCTGCTGCAACAACAAGAATAGCAATATCCGTAGCCTTTGCGCCTCTTGCACGCATTTCCGTAAATGCTTCGTGCCCCGGAGTATCTACAAATACGATTTTCTTTTCGTGTTTGTTGTCAAGATAAACCGTATAAGCACCGATAGATTGCGTAATTCCGCCGACTTCCGTTGCAACGATTTTGTGCTTTGAAGCTCTTATGCTGTCCAGAAGAGTTGTTTTACCGTGGTCAACGTGTCCCATAATACTAACAACCGGAGCCCGTTTCTTTAACAGTTTCTTATCAACTTCACTCAAAGCTTTTTGCTTTTCTTCTTTTTCCAGTTCTTCTTCAATATAAGCGTCCAAGTCTTCCTCAAGAACTTCCAGATTATATTCCGCGCAAACCTTCTTAATTGTATCAACATCAATTAATTGGTTTACTGTTGCCATAATTCCCTGAAACATAAGGAATTTAACAATTTCAGCCGGTGTTTTATGAATTTTATCCGCAAGTTCGCTGATAGTCATTGCAGAATTTACAACAATCTGCTTAACCTCTTCAACAGCTTCTTCTTTATGAACTTTCTTTTTATGTTTTTGAGCGGCAGCCTTTTCAAGAGAAATCATTTCCTGATCTTCTTTTTTGGAGTTAAAATCCTTGTCTTTCTTTCTTGTATCATTTTTTCTCTTGGAAGAAGGTCCGCCCTTTCCCTCATAAATTTCCTGAGGAATAATTCTTCTCTCAACAAGTTTCTTTTCCTGACCGCCTTTATGAGCAGGCTTTTTAGCCTTGTCATCAGAAGCTGCGGCTGCAGGTTTTTGAGGAGCTTTTCTTACAATTTCAATTCTTGATTTAGGATACTCAACTTTTGTACGTTCTACACGAACTACCGGTTTTTCAGTTTTTTTAGGTTCTACTTTTTCAACTGCAGCCTTCTTTTCCGGTTTTTCAACGCGTTCTATTTTCTCTACTTTTTGAACTCTTTGCACTCTTTCAATCTTCGGGGCTGCAGCTTTTGGAGCGGCTTCTTCTTTAGGTTTTTCTTCAACCTGAGCAACTTTTGCTTTTTTCACAACAAACGCTTTAGGTTTTGAAGCTGTCTTTTGCGGAACAACTCCGAGATGCTCTTTAAGTTTACGAATCTGAACAGGAGTCACGGTATTAGAGTGCGATTTTACCATTATATCTATCTCCGCGAACTTCTCTATAACCTCTTTGCTGGTCATTCCAAGTTCTTTTGCTAATTCACTGACTCTTAAACTGTTCATCTAATATATTCCTTTCACCTTTTTCAGCATCTTTTGTAAAATCCCTGTCCTTGTTCTGCCGTCTAATTTTTACTACGATTTTGTAATATATTGCAGAACTCCGATTTATCGAAAAAGGCATTTGTTTTCAACACCTTGTTTAATTTTGATTTCTTTAATGCTGCATCAATACAACTTTGATTATAACAAAGATATGCAGATCTGCCAAATGTTTTGGAATCAGGGTTTATTACTACGTTTCCGTCTTTATAATTCTTAGTAATCTTTATTAAATTTTCCCTCGGAATTAATTCTCCGCATCCGACGCATTTTCTTAGCATCTGCCGCCTTTCTTATATAAAAAGCGGATTCAGGTTATGAATCCACTTCTGCTAATTTTTCAAGTTTCAGTTTCTGGTCATATTCAGTGAGCAGGTCGATAAGCTCGTCTAAATCACCGTCAATAACCGTCCATACATTAAGGTTTTGACCGATTCTATGGTCGGTAAGCCTTCCTTGCGGGAAGTTATACGTTCTGATTCGTTCGCTTCTGTCTCCGGTACCTACTTGCGAACGCCTTAGGTCGGTAATTTCTTTCATTTGCTTCTGAACTTCCATATCATAAAGTTTTGCTTTCAAGATTTGAAGCGCTCTTTCTTTGTTCTGGAGCTGTGAACGTTCTTCCGTACAGAAAATCATAATTCCTGTAGGTTTATGGAAAACTCTTGCGGCAGTTTCAACTTTGTTAACGTTTTGTCCGCCTGCACCTCCGGAACGTGCAGTTGAAATTTCAACATCATTCATATTGAGTTCGACTTCAACATCATCAACCTCAGGCATAACAGCAACCGTTGCCGTTGAGGTGTGAACCCTGCCCTGGGATTCCGTTGCAGGAACTCTCTGAACTCTGTGAACACCGGATTCGTATTTGAGACGGGAATAAATGCTGTCGCCTTTCATTGAAATAATAACTTCGCTTACACCGCCGGCTTCGCAATCGGTTTTGCTCAAAATTTGCGTTTGCCAGCCTTTTTTATCGGCATAGCGCATATACATTCTCATCAAATCACCCGCAAAAATGTTCGCTTCATCGCCGCCGGCGCCGCCTCTGATTTCAAGCATAATGTCCTTATCGTCCATCGGGTCTCTCGGAAGAAGAAGAATTTTCATACGTTCTTCATACTCGGCAATCTTTTTTTCGTTTTCTTCAATATCATTTTTTAAAAACTGCCTCATTTCTTCGTCTTTTTCTTCGTGAATCATTTGTTTTGCTTCTTCAATAGCGTCAGAAGCCTTTTTCCACGCATAATACAATTCAACGGTTTCTTCCATTGATTTTCTTTGCTTTGATAAGTCTCTGAATTTATTATAATCAGCTATTACATTCGGATCAGAGAGAGTTTCACCTAACTCGACATACTTTTTCTCTATCTGAATAATTTTATCTAACATATCTTTCATTATTTGTTACCTCTACAAAAAGTATATCTCAAACATAAGCAAATTCAAACCAAAAGAATAAGTTGAACCTTAATAGTTCAACTTATTCCTGTTTTGCAAAACTACTCTTATGCGGCTTTGTCTATTTTTCCTGCAACAATTTCAATTTCCTGATAAAGCATCGGCTCCGGCAGGTTATGATTTTCATCATACCAGTAACCGTTTTGTCGCATTATTCTTTCACATTCTTTTTGAATCATTGCATCCCGTTTGGATTCCGGCAGATTTTCAAATTTCTCAGGCTTACCGGCATATATCATTTCTAAATATCTTTCCGCAATATTCCAGAAACTATCACCGCGTTTTGTTGTATATTTCCCGTCCTTATCTATTTGAAGAGCCGGTTTTTCTTCATCAGAAGCCTCTGTTTCGGACTCATTAACAGGTGTTGTTACCGTAGCAGAATCCTCAGCAGCTGCAGGAATTTGTGTATCTACAGTAACTGTTTCAACTGCTGGCGGAGCTGCAACTGCTGCAGGATCAAAAAGATTTGCAGCCGCACTCTCTTCATTACCGGAAGCTGCAGCGGCTTCTTCCTGCTCCTTTACAGGAACGGTTTCCGGAGCCGGTGTTGAAACGGTTGATTCTTCTTTACTTTCTGTATCATTATCGGATTTTCCGAGCAAATAGCCTAAAGCTCCTGCTGCTACAGTAGTTATTGCCGCTACAACTGCAATTCTTTTATTCGACTTTGCAAGTTTTTTGGTTAAATCACCGATTTCGTCACTCTGTTTAAGAATTGTCTTTCCTAAATCGTCTATTTTGTTACTTTGTTGGGAAATCACCTTTCCTAAATCATCTATCTTATCACGCTGGGCAGTAACTGTTTTTGTCAAATCGTCCAGTTTACCGTTAATTGTTGTAATTGAAGGCTGCTTTTCTAATTCTCTGTAATAATCATTCAAAGCCTCCAGTGTCGGATTCTTGCCGTTACCGCTCCATTTGTCGAGATTAGCAGGGTTGAACTCCGGTTTCCGGCTAAGAGTTTCCTGAACCTGATGTTTTATTTCATTTCCCCTGATTATATTAGCAGCGCGTCTGTCTGCTTCTACAGTTCCTGAAACGGGCTGAGTATAAGTTTTTCCGTGTTCTTTAAGATATTTTGCCCAAGTCTTAGGCTCTCCTGATTGTGTCGGCTGCGCTGTACCGAGAGGTGTATTTTCCGGATGGCTGAAATTTCCCCAGAGCTTTTCATACATATCTGCCTGCTGCTGACGATAAGCCTGCGGATCCGTAACTATTGTATAATTATGTTTCGGAACCTGAACTCTTTTCGCTTTAAACTTTTTAGCGACATTTGTTACTTTTTCAGGAATTTTATCTTTCTTTCTATCTAAAAGTACTGCGTCCGCAATATCACTCATCTTACCTTTTGTCGCAGCATTGTATGCCTTTTTATCAACACGGTATATTTGCCCTTCACCGTCTATAAGATAATACTTAAAGCCTGTTTTTCTGGTTCCGACTCTCATTTTTTCTGCTACTTTTATTTTATCACCCTGATTTCCGGAAACAGATTCTGTAACTTTTGTAACAGGTTGAGAAACCGCTTCCCCGCCGGTTAGTCCTTTTGATAAAGCATTCTGTTCAGCAGCAGACAAAGCTTTACGTTCTTCAGCCAGCGCGCGTGCAAATTCACGCCCTGCTTTTTTATTTGCTGCTTTTTTTCATCATATTGCAGCCCCTCTGCATAACGCCCGAACTGTTCGGCTCTGCCCTCACCGGTTAAACCAAAATAGTTGTTCTGCTGCATTGCTCTTTCATAAGCAGCATACTTCAAATCAAATTCTCCCATCTAATTCTCCTTTCGCATCTATTTTTCCCCGTATATCTATATAAAGTTATCTCTCAAGTAAAAATTGCCGCCTAAAAAAAAATAACTTAATAAAAATTAACACTCACAATTTATATTAACTTTTTTTAAGTTGTTTATATCTCTGTTGAAGGTATATATTAAATTGTATTAGAGTTTAATCAGGTACTAATCCGGCTTGATTATTTATTAGAAATATATTAGAATACCAAATAAAAATAGAGTAGAGGACATAGTTGATATGAAGAAAGCTTTAATGATTGTATCCGTACTGCTTGTGGCGGTTATTTCCACTGCTTGTATAAACAATATGGCAGTACAGGAGCTTAACAATAAAGCAGCAGAATTTATGCAAAAAGGGGATTACGAATCCGCAATGAACAGATTGCAGGCAAGTCTGGATCTGGATTCTACAATGTATGAAACTTATTATAATCTGGGTGTTGCAGCAATAAATGCACAGAAATATGATAAAGCAATCGAAGCCTTAAACGGCGGAATAAAGATTAAACCGGACTTTGCAGATTTCTATTATTCACTCGGACTTGCACAATCGGAAAAAGCTAATCAGATAATGGATGAAGCAGAACAGAAACTGAATGAGGATGCTGCAACTGCCGAAAACGTTAACGAAAGAAATGTTGTAATGGAAGCAGAAAAGAGGGTTGAAGCTTCAGAAGCCAGAAGCGACGCTGCCGAACTTAAAAAAGCTTCTGCAGAAAACCTTCAAAAATATCTTGAGATGAAACCGGACGCTGCTGAGCGGGAAACAATTGAAGCTTTAATAAGCGAATCAAATTCTTTTATAAACGGTGACAGCGAGGAAACTGCACCTGCTGAAAGTAAGGAATAAATGTTTACATCACCTTCACAAATTTTATGTACCGTTTTCGGGCTTAACATATATTATTACGGTGTAATAATGGCGCTCGCAATAGCAATAGGCGTACTTGTCTCGGACTGGGCTGGCACAAAGTTTTTCGCTCTAAAAAAGGAAACTATTATTGATTTAGCTCCGTATTTGATAATTTTCGGAATTATCGGCGCAAGGTTATATTACTGCATTTTAAGTTATGATTTTTACCTGAGATTTCCTACAGAAATAATAGCTATAAGACACGGCGGGATTTCTATCCACGGGGCGATTTTAGGCGGGCTTATCGGTCTCTGGATTTTTGCAAAAAGGCATAAAATCAATCCGGTTAAACTTTGTGATGTTTCCGCAATCGGACTTTCGCTTGCTCAGGCAATAGGAAGATGGGGAAATTTCTTTAATTCGGAAGCCTTCGGTGCTCCTACAAATCTTCCGTGGAAACTCTACATTGCACCCCAGTACAGACCGATTCCTTATCAGGAATATCAATACTTCCATCCTGCATTTTTGTATGAAAGTATTCTTGATGTTGTTATATTTATAATTCTTTTAGCACTGGTAAAAACAGGCAAATTAAAAAAAGACGGAAATCTGGCTTTAATTTATTTAATTTTATATTCGATTGTACGCATTATTGTTGAAATGTTCCGACTTGACAGCGTAAAATACATTTTTGGTATGCCGGTTGCAATATTCGTATCTATAGGTATAATTATCATATCAGTTGCACTTTTAATTATAAATTACAGGAGAGGTTAGCATGAAAAAAGTTTTAACAGTTTTAGCATTGTCTGTATTAATGATAACATCCGCTGCATTTGCGGCAGAGCCGGCACAGGCACCGAAACAGCAAAGAATCGCAGTTGTTGATATTCAAAAAGTTGTAGCAGCATCATCACAGGTAAAAGCTTTAAAATCTTCTCAGGAAGCAAAGAATAAAGAAATTGCAGCTTTTATAAAGAAGGCTCAGGAGGATGTTAACAAACAAACTGATGCCAAGAAAAAACAATCACTTGCCGAATCTTACGAAAAGCAGCTTAAACAAAAAAGAGAAGCTAACCTCAAAGATTATACCGCTAAGTTAAAAGCTGCCGATGCTGATATTACAAAACAAATCGGCGCAAAGGCAACAGAGCTTGGTTATACAATGGTATTACCTAAATCAGCAGTTGTCTGGGGCGGAGAAGACATTACAGCAACGGTTTTAAAATCTATTAAGTAATTAAAATGAAAGCAGTATTATTTTACGGACCTCAGGATATAAGATATGAAGAAACCAGAATTAAGCCTCTCGCTAAAGGAGAGATTCTGGTTAAAATTCAGGCTGCACTGACTTGCGGAACTGATGTTAAAACCTACAGGCGCGGTCATCCCGTATTAATCAAAAATATCCCGTCAGGTTTCGGACATGAATTTGCCGGAATTGTCGAAAAAGTTGCAGATGATGTTCGCAACGTAAAAGTCGGAGACCGTGTAGTTTGCGCAAATTCCGCTCCTTGCGGTGAATGCTTTTATTGCAGAAAAGGTGAATACAATCTTTGCGAAAACCTGGATTTACTTAACGGCGCTTATGCAGAGTATATTGTTGTTCCGGAAAGAATCGTAAGAAAAAATACTCTGATTCTTCCGCCGAGCCTTCCGTTTGAAAAAGCTGCTTTTTCAGAGCCGCTTGCTAATGTGGTTCACGGGGTTGAAAGAACCGGAATTAATCCCGGTGACAGCGTCGGAATAATAGGAATTGGTCCTATCGGCTTAATGTTTGCCCGCCTTTGCAAGCTAAAAGGAGCAAGAGTTATTGTCGCAGGAAGAAACCCTATTAAATTAAAGCTTGCAGAAGAGTTTGCCCACGCTGATGAAATTGTGGATTTAAAAAAGTATTCGACTCCGGAGCGAATTTTCAAAGATTTTTCCGCTGAGAAAAAAGGGTTGGATGTCGCAATAGAATGTGTCGGCATGCCGGAAATTTGGGAACTTGTATTCTCAACAGTACGTCCCGGGGGAACTGTTCACTTCTTCGGCGGCTGCAAATCCGGTTCAAAAGTATGTTTTGATACAACTAAAATGCACTATGGAGATATGAGACTGATGAGCGTTTTCCACCATACGCCTAAATATTTTCGTCAGGCTCTTGATTTGATTTCAACAGGTGATATTGAAGTCGAAAAATTAATAACGGAAGAGCTTCCGCTTGATAAAGTAGAATACGCTATGCAGAGACATATTGAAGGAAGCGCTATTAAATTCTTAATCAGACCTTTTAATTCTTAATTTAACTATTCTTGTAGAGTCTGTTTCGGTTACGCAGTAGGTGAAATATTCATCACTTACCTCATCATTTTCTTCTGCTATTTTACCCAGTTTCTTGGTAAAATAGCCGCTGATAGTCGTAACATCTTCATCACTTATTGCTACGTTAAAGAAGTCGCAAAACTCGTCAACTCTCATTTTTCCGCAGACTTCAAAACTTTCGTCCGGCAGTTTTTTAACATCAACCTCTTCTTCATCGTCAAACTCGTCCTGCACTTCACCTAAGATTTCTTCCATAACATCTTCGTGTGTAATAAGTCCGCTTGTTCCTCCAAACTCATCAATTACAACTGCAATCTGGGATTTGTGTTTCTTAAACTCAATCGCAACTTTGTCTATAGGCATTGTCTCCGGAACAAAAGGAATGCTTCTTAAAAGCGCCGAAAGGTTAAAATCCGCATTTTTAACCAGAAGAGGGTAAATATCCTTTATGTGGACAAAGCCTACAATATGGTCTAAATCGGTTTCATAAACCGGATATCTTGTGTACTGGTTTTCTATAATAATTTCTTTCAACTCTTCAAGTGAAATATCAAGCGGTAAACAAACCATATCAGTTCTCGGTATCATAACCTGAGAAGCTGTAAGATCCGAAAATTTAAATACATTCTGTAATATTTCAGCCTCTTTTTCATTCAAAACTCCGCCCTTGCAGCTTGCATCAATAAGCATATTGAGTTCTTCCGTTGTATGAACGGTATGATGAGCATTTGCTGGTTCAATTCTGCAAATTTTAAGCAGAATATTTCCAAGTCCGTTCAGGAGAAAAATCATCGGCGCAAAAAGTTTTGTTACAACAAACATCGGTTTTGCAACCCATAGAGTTGTTTTTTCCGGAAACTGAAGCGCAATAGATTTTGGCATTAATTCTCCTATTACAACATGGAGAACTGTAATCAAAGCAAACGCTAAAGAGACTGATATTGTATGTGTTGCAACAGAATCCCATTTCCCCGGAAGAAATGAAAATACCGGATGAATAACCGCTGCAATAGTGGATTCTCCGACCCAGCCTATTCCTAAACTCGCAATAGTTATACCGAGCTGGACAGCAGCTATGTATCTGTCGATATTCTTTACCGCATCCAAAGCAAGCCTTGCATCAAAACTTCCTTCGTTCGCAAGCTGTTGTATTCTGGTTTTTCTCACACCCACAAGGGCAAATTCAGCCGCAACAAAAAAACCGTTAAAAAATAATAATGCAGCTATTATCAATAAATTCATTATAAGCATTTTCCCATCATAATATAAATTTGGTTAAAAAGCAAAGACCTTTTGCATTAAACCTGATTTATACGCTTTTACCAATTAGGAACGTAACTGGCAAAACTGCTTAAATAAACATTTTACAAAACGTTACATCTGGTGTATATTTAAATATAAGAAGTTAGTATTAAGATAAGAGGAAGATGTATGAGCAATATTGTTATTTATTCAACAAAACCTGTACCGGAACTTCAGGCTGTTCTGTCTGAAATTGACGAGGCGGAAGTAAGGGGTGTTTCAATTGACCAGATGAAAGACTATGCGGTAATTAATCCGTCTTTAATGATTGTTGAAAATATAGATGCGGCAAAAGACGCGCTTATGACAAACAAATTCCCTTGTCCGATTTTATTCTTCGGACCTACAAGAAGAGATGTAACCGTAAGAGCGGAAGGATATGATTTTATTAAAAATCCGAATGAAAAAGATGAATTAATAGTTAGAGTTAATGCTCTTCTAAAGATTAAAGAATTGAAAAATAAAGTTGAAAGAGTTTCTACAACGGACGATTTAACCGGACTTCATAACAGAAAATATCTTCAGGAACGTCTGGAAGAAGAAATTTCACGTTCAAAACGTTACGGAACAAAACTTTCCTGCATATTATTTGATATCGATTTCTTCAAGGTTGTAAACGATATGTACGGGTATGAGTGGGGCGACATTCTTTTGAGAAATATTGCAAATAAACTCAGTGCAATGATAAGAAAAGAAGATATCTTAACAAGATACGGGGATGAAGAATTTCTGCTTGTACTTCCTAATACGTCAGAAGAAAACGCATTTCTGTTCGGTGAAAGATTCAGAAGAGAAGTCGAGAAGATGGAATTTATCCCTGCCGGTGAAGAAGAAGCTCATAAGGTTACTATCTCCGGCGGAATCTCAACTTATCCTTGCATGCCGGATGTTGAAGAAGATGCAAATACCGTTATCAGATACGCTGAACACGCACTATATAACGCTAAACACAGAGGCAAAAACAAGATTATACAATTCTCCCAGATGAACCTTGAAATGTAGTACAGTGATCAAGTGACCGAGAGGGGTAAATGTGTCTTACGGGTGACTGAGTGATTAAGTGACTGAGTGACTGAGAATATAAAAATATAAATCAGGTTTTACCTGACAATAACTTTTCTATCCCGGTGGGAACGCTGACGCTTTTCCCACCCTACACCGACTACTTACCAATGTGCTGTCATTCAGAGGGCGTCAGCCCGAAGAATCTCTAAAATTTTTTGTTAGGTAAAACCTGACCTACTTGTGGAGCAAGCTCCACACTACTGCCATATAACGATTTCTAACAGCGGCGGAGCCTTCCCGAGCGTTTTTAGCGAGGGGCAATGTGCGGGCTTTGCCCGCAACAGCTATTCAATCCTATGCTCTTAAGAGCATTCAAAACAACAATATTTCTTCTTTTTTGCTTCGTTTTTTCTTCTTTGTTTTTCAAAGAAGAAAAAATGAAGATATATAAAATAGAATAGTAGATTGGGCATACTTGCCCAACATTAACTTTTTACGAATTGCTTCTCGGATTATTCATAAAGAACTGTAGGTTGGGTGAAACCCAACAAAAACTATTCAATTGTCAAATATGTTCAAGATTGCTTCGGGCTGAATGGCTGTTCCCTCGCAATGACGCCAGACTTGTAGTTTCACTTACCAACCATTCATTTACCCCCGCAATGACGCCAAGCTTGTAGTCTCACCTGACAACCAAAATACATTTACCCCTGCCGTCATTCAGAGGGGTAAATACCCTTGGTTTTGAGTCAGGACCTCCCAGAGTGCGGTCATTCAGAGGGCGCGAGCCCGATGAATCTCTATAACTTTTGTAAAAATTTTCTATTCACTATTCACTCCTCACTATTCACCAGTTAAAGAGATTCTTCACCCCTAAATTGCTGTCGGGTTCAGAATGACGGCAAGTTAGGTGTAGGGTGGGAAAAGCGTGAGCGTTCCCACCGGAATGAAAAGTTTTTGTCGGGCTTTAGCCCGACTTATATTCCAATTAAGCATTAAAAACTCAGGCGCTTTGTCTCATATTCTGGAATTCATCCAGTCCGATTTTCCAACTGTCTTCATACTTAAAATCTCTTGAGGCAATAGAATCCGGAAGTCCGGCATGGTGAATTTTGGGAAGCAGATACTCTTCTGTCATTTCTATCGGCGCTGCAATATCATCGTCGGAATCCTGACAGATAAATACGCCTTTGCCGTTTTTGTCTAATTTGTACCCGACAATAGTTATTTCATGTCCTGCAAGCCTGTTGTCGTTCTCAGGGTCAGCCCAGGTGTATCCGATAATTATATTGTGTCCCATTTTTAATGTATCAAGGAGTTCTTTCTTGATTGTTGCAAAATCTTTTTCATAACCTTTCAGTCTGCCGTTTTCATCAACAATTTGATAAATTACAGAGGTTGTGTTTTTGTCTTCTACAACGGATTCTACATAAGTTTTTTCAAAATCAATTAAACCGCCGTCCTCCTGAGTCCACGCATTAGGCGCCCTTTTATCGGTTATAGAATCATAAGTTTGCTGCGAGCCTAACTGCATAAATGTTGACTGCATAAGAACATCTATAATGGAACGTTCGCCCGGGTCTCTGTGATGATTTTGAATTCGTGCTCTTATAATTGCGTTTTTATCAGGTTTTAATAATACTGTTGCAGTATCAAAATTATTTATCTGATGAGGTGTTTTAAATTTTGTCAAAAGCCAGATAGCTTCCGAGGACTTGTCGGAAAGATTATCCATTTTTATTGTCTTAACAACTTCGTTTTTAGGCGAAGTTAAACCTTCAACCATTCTGAAAAACTCTGCAGTATGTTTTGTTGCTAAATCAAACTCTATACTTGCGGCAGGACAGGTTCCGGTATGCATGTTATCAAGTTCCCATTTTGCTTCCGCAATTTTTTTAGGATCCTCCGAAAGATTTGTCATTAAACCTATAACCTGCCTTTTATATTGTGACGGAATATCTTCGCAAGTCTGGGTTATGACATAAGGGTTTGCAAGAATATCAAGACATTCTTCCAGAATCGTTATTTTATCCAGCCCCGGGTCTCTGTCTTCTTTCAGGATTTTATACAAATTATCAAGGACAGTGCTTTTGTCGTTAGAATTGTTCTTTAAAAGCAGTCCGCTTTTAAGCGCGTATTCAAGTTTCTTCCTGTAGTCAAGATGAAGTTCGTTAGAGAGTTCTTCATACTTTTTCTTCTCGTCTTTAGTTACAAGAGAAGTTCTGACAGTAACCGCGGAGGTGTAAGCTTCTGCTTTGAATACCGGTTTTTGAGCAGCGGGAGAAGTTACCGGAGGCACGGCATTTTTAGCAGGCGCTGCCGCTGCCGGCTGAATGCCTGCCGTATAAATATTATTAATATTTTGAAAATCCACACTAGCCATATACATATATAAAAACTTCCGGTCATTAAAACTTGCGTTTATGTTAAGATATTTTAAGATTTGCGCAATTTTCCCGCTGCTATTGTTTTATTATAAATAAGTGTAGTTTAAAGGTAAATGTGTCTGAATGGTAAATTCGTATTATTATAATGGCAATCGATATATTCCGAGTACATCGGATGACAGCACCAAAGGTTTTTTAATAGCCTCGGCGGCATCTTCTGCCATTATGGGGACTTTGCCTTTATTCAGCAAGCCGTTTGAAAGGCAGTTAGCAAAAGAACACACGAGAAACTTTTTATATAAAGACGCATTTTTAGACTCACTCAAAGTTTCAGGGCTTGATAAGAAGGGAGTACAAATTATTCCGATGGAACTGAGCCGTACGCTGAACGATTATGCTCTCGGGAAGAATGCCGCGTATTTTCCGAAAGAAAAAGTTGTCAGAATTAATACTGATAAAATCTCAATTGCCGGATTTCACGAACTCGGACACGCCATGAACGATATAACGGGGAAATTCGGAAAATTTTTGAGCAAACTCCGCTGGCCGGGAAGGATTATAGCCGGCTGGATGGGAACTATTGCCTTATTTTCCAGACCAAAACCCAAGGATGCGCCGAAAAGCGGATTTGATTATGTGAAAGACAACTGCGGAAAAATAGCTTTTGCCTGTATGCTTCCTACTGTTTTTGAAGAAGGTATTGCAAGTTATAAAGGAATAAAACTTGCAAGAAAATCGGGGCTTGCTGAATCTTTGATTAAAAATATGAAAAAACTATACGGAAAAGCGCTTTTGACATACATAGGACACGCAACTGCAACCGGACTTGCGGTTGGCGCGGCAAGCATGATTATGGATAAATTTACAAGACCGACTAAAGTTAAAGAACCGGATTTTACAAACTTCTTTTTCTAGTTTGATAGAATTTCTTCCAGCTCTCTGTTTTCATTATCAAAGATTTTGATTTTTTCCCGCTTTCCGTCTTGATAAAGAGCCTGATATACATTTTTGACTCTGTAGTCGGAGGAATAAACGGTTTCTTTTATCTTTTCGCCGTTTTCAAACTGACTTACAATTATGACGCTTTCGTCCGGATGTTCGGCATTATAGTACGTAAGCCTTGTAATATCTGGACCTTCGTAGTTTGCGGATATATTTAATTTAGTTTTCCCATCCCCGTCATATACAAGATGTTCAATTCTCAAATTGCTTTCGTTATCCTGAATTTCTTTTCTTAGGGAGATTGTTTTTCCTTCTCCGTTTTTGAGTTCGTATTTAACCTGACTGCCAGGAGAATAATTCCAGAATTCCGCATAAGAAATTTCACCTTCTGAATCATAGTTAACATGTCTTAGCGGAAGCGTTGTTTCTTCGTCAAATTCCCAAACATCATTTTCACTGTTTTCGTCACTTGTATTTACAAGCGGGGTAATTTTTTCTTCACCGTTTTTTTGAATCTCCACAAAATCTATTCCGTGGCGCTTATAAGTCTCTTCATCCGAATCGGAAATTATCATGAAAATCCCGTCATTATTATTGTTGTTGTTTAAATAATAAATTGTTGCTTTTTCATTATATTTATTGAACTTCGCTCTGATTTTGCCGTCTGAATTAGCAACCTTAACTATTGTAGAAAGTGCAAGTTCGTTATTTTCAGGATACAAGTCGGCTTTTTTATGAATCTCTTCTTGCTGAACAGCCGGCGGAGCCTGAGGGGCAGAAGGCTGTTTAACAGGCGGGGCTCCTGTTTTTTGAACATCGGCAGGGGGTTGTTTTTCTTCTTTTTTAGGAAGAAGACTGCAGCCTGAAACTAAAAATACACATATTGAACATATTGTTAAAAGTTTTTTCATAAAAACTCCAAATGTACAAACATAATTATAATCTTACGTTATAATTTAATCAACAGTTTTATTTTATGATAAAATCTATTTATGGAAATTTTAGAAAATTTGAAGGGAAAAGTTGTAGTATCATCTCAGGCTATGCCGGATGAGCCTTTGTATAAAGAGGACTGTATGCTTGCTATGATGCAGTCGGTTGTAAACGGAGGCGCGGCAGGACTCCGTGTTGCAGGCGCAAGGGATGTCAGGAATGCAAAAAAAAATTTTGATATTCCGGTAATCGGACTTACCAAGCCGGACAGGCTCCCTGAAAACTGGAGAGAAATTGTATATATCACTCCGGGACTTAAGGAAGTCAGGGAACTTATTGAAGCGGGCGCTGATATTATAGCTTTTGACGGAACATCGCGCCCTCATGACGGCTGTACAACAGAAGAAATTATAAATACAATACATAATGCCGGAAGGCTTGCAATGGCAGATATTTCTACCGTGGAAGAAGGTATAAATTGCGCGGGTCTCGGAGCAGACATAATTTCCACAACCCTTGCAGGCTATACGCTTGAATCCGGCGCGCCGACAGAAGGTCCGGATTATGAATTGCTGGAAAAACTTGTAAAAACCGTTAATAGACCTGTAATTCTTGAAGGCAGAATATGGGAGCCGGCGGAAGTCAAAAAAGCATTTACGCTTGGCGCACACTCTGTTGTAATAGGTTCTGCAATCACCAGACCGCAGTTGATTACAAAAAGATTTGTTGAGGGAGTGTAAATGAAAAAAGCATTGGCATTTGATATAGGCGGAACAAAGATTTACAGCACAATAATTGATGAAAACGGAAACATCATTGCTGAAATTGACAAATTTCATACTCCGAAAACAATTGAAGGAATTGAGGAAACTTTAAAAAATCAGATTTCTAAATTTGAAGATGAAGTTGATGTTATTGCAATATCAACCGCGGGTTCCGTAAACAACGAAAATACCGCCGTTATAGGTTCAACGGGGAATCTTGTTAAAGGATACAGGACTATTGATTTTCGGAATTTGAGTAAAAAAAGAGTTTTTCTGGAAAATGATGCAAATTGTGCTGCCTGGGCAGAGTATAAAATCGGAGCGTCCAAAGGAACAACTGTTTCTGTCATGCTGACTCTCGGTACAGGAGTCGGCGGAGGAATAATTATAAACGACCGGCTTCTTAAAGGAAAATCCGGAGCAGCAGGAGAAGTTCATTTTAAAATGTATCTGGATAAAAGAAGAAAATGCACCTGCGGAAGCTGGGACTGCTTTGAAGCGTACGCTTCCGGAAACGCATTGAAATGGGATGCCGAGGAAGCTTTAGGCAGAGAAGATGTAACAACTTATGATGTAATAGACGGAGTTAAAGCCGGAGACATAAAAATGATTGAAATTTTTGAGCGCTGGCAAAACGATATTACACAGGGAATAATAGGGCTTGCAAATATTTTTGATCCGGATTGTTTTGTGCTTTCAGGCTCAATGGCGCAATTTATAAATACAAAAAAAGTTGAAGAAGAAGTTAACCAAAATATCGTTACCCAGCCGACAACTGTAAAATTAGCGCAGGCAGGTAATTATTCAGGCATGATAGGAGCAGCACTCCTTGCACTAAAAGGAGGGGCTGATTAATGGGTAAAGCAAAAAGAAGAAGCCTCAATCTGGGGGTTCATGACAAATTTAAGTACATGACAAGAGAATCAGCTCTGGATTCTGTTGTAAAAAATATTACCAACAAAGCCGAAGTGATTGATACAATTACTCTGTTCGGATTTACTGCCGAAGAAATGCTCGAAGCAGGAGCCGCTTATGAAGATGTTATGGCATTTGGCGGACTTGTCGGGTAAAAAGTTTTGAAACTGGCTGCTTTTTATTCCGCCTTTACTACTAATAAATACTTGCTATAGAAGATAGTTTCAGTTATCATTATTGAACAGACTAAGTAAAAAGGGGATATATAATGAGCGGACACTCAAAATGGTCAACCATTAAACATAAAAAAGCAAAAACGGATTCATTGCGTGCTGCGGAATTTCAAAAATTTTCAAGAGAAATTATTGTAGCGTCCAAACTCGGCGGACCAGATCCTGCAGGAAATTTCCGCCTGAGAACTGCTATAGAGAAAGCGAAGGCGGCAGGACTTCCGAACGATAATATAAAAAGAGCCATCGAAAAAGGTTCAGGCTCAGGTAACAGCGAAAACTATGATGAAATGACATACGAAGGATATGCAGCAGGCGGAGTTGCAGTTGTTATTGAAGCAATGACAGATAATAAAAACCGTACTGCAGGCGATATCAGAAGTTATTTTTCAAAATTCAACGGCAACCTTGGCGAAACCGGCTGTGTAGGCTGGATGTTTGATAAAAAAGGCTGCATTACATTCAATAAAGATGACATAGATTATGAGCAGTTATTTGAAGCCGCAATCAATCTTGACGCTGATGATATTGTAGAAGAAGATGATGAGTATAAAGTTTATACTTCTGTTCCAAACCTTCAGCCGGTTGCGGAAGGCTTGGAAAAAGAAGGCTTCAAGTCAGTAACAGCAGAATTTACAAGAATTCCGCAAAACACAATTGAAGTTACGGATGAGAAAACAGCAATTAACATTATGAGACTATTGGGCAGGCTTGAAGAACACGACGATGTTCAAAATGTATACGCAAATTTTGATATTGACGATGATTTGATGTCAAAGATTGAAAACCAGATATAAAACTTTGTTCTAAAAGAGGAGGAACCGGATTATGATGAACATGATGAATATGATGAAACAGGCTCAAAATATTCAGAAAAAATTAAAAGAAACACAAGAAGAACTTAATAAAATGGATATTACAGGCGAAGCTGCAAACGGCGCGGTAAAAGTTATCTGCGACGGTAAAGGTTTGTTCAAATCAATAAAACTTTCAGCAGAAGCTATTAATCCTGATAACCCGTCTTCAGTTTCAGAAGATACAATTGAAATGCTTGAAGATATTATCACTGCTGCAATTCACCAGACTTCTGATAAAGCAATAAAAGTTATGGAAGAAAAAATGAAAGCCGTAACCGGCGGAATTTCTATTCCGGGATTATTCTAGTGCTGCGCACATAGACCTTTAGTCGGGCGGTATTTTACATAACACCAGGTCTGTATTAAAACTCCGAACCGCCCTCAAATTTACGTAGCTTATACTCCTATTAGTCAGGCGGCATAAATGATTTATCCAAAAAGCATAGCAGCATTAATAGAACAGTTTCAAAAATTTCCGTCCGTTGGTCCAAAATCGGCACAACGGATGGCTTTTCAAATACTAAAAATGCCTTTAAGCGAGGTTGAAAAGTTTGCGAATGCGGTTCTGGAAGCTAAAAAGAACGCTAAGACATGCGAGATTTGTTTTAATATATCGACGCAAAGTCCTTGCGAGATTTGCGAATCCACAAACCGCAACCGTTCTGTAATTTGCGTTGTAGCTGAAACAAAAGAGCTTATTGCAATTGAAAAAACAAATGAATACAGAGGTTTGTATCACGTATTGCAGGGGCTGATTTCTCCGATGGACGGAATCGGGGCAGAAGATATAAGAATTAAAGAGCTGCTTACAAGACTTACAAATGAAGAGGTTCAGGAGGTTATTTTAGCATTATCCCCGTCAGTTGAAGGTGAAGCTACGAGTTTATACCTGACAAAGCTAATAAAACCTTTCGGCATAAAAATTTCCAGAATAGCGTTTGGGCTTCCTGTAGGGGCGGATTTGGAATACGCAGACGAAGTTACACTTGCAAGAGCTATAGAAGGAAGAAGAGAGTTGTAAGCAAGGGGTAAATGTATTAGGTTAGTAGTAAAACCTCCTAAAGTGCTGTATTCTAAGACTAAATGTATCGGACTGGCAGTACGGACTGCCCGGTGTGCAGTCATTCAGAGGACGTAAGTCCGAAGAATCTCTATAACTTTTGTAAAAATTTTCTATTCACTCCTCACTATTCACTATTCACTAGTTAAAGTGATTCTTCACCCCTGAATTGATGTCGGGTTCAGAATGACGGCAAGCTTGTAGGCTTACTTCCAAGTTTGCCGTCATTGCGAGGAGCGAAAGCGACGCGGCAATCCATATTAAATCAACCCATCTCCGTACCCCTCACCCGCATCTGTAGCTTTCGCCTGACGGCTCAAGCACATCTGCTCCCTCTCCCACAAGGGGCGAGGGGATTTGCGGTAATTGAACGACCTTGTGCATTCCTTCCCCGGTTGGGGAAAGTTAGGATGGAGATTTTCCTCGGCTTGTATCCCACACGCATTTGCAGTTCGCTGATGCTCGCACAACAGCAACCTGCCCATCTTGGGAGGCTGGTGCAATTATTTATTGTGATTGACTGTCACCCTGCCGTAATTCAAGGAGAGGATAAATTATAAATTATTTATATTATATGCCTGCAAGCCTAAGTATTTACCCCCGGCTCCGAGTTCTTCTTCTATTCTCAAAAGCTGGTTGTACTTTGCCATACGGTCAGTTCTTGATAGAGATCCGGTTTTAATTAAGCCGCAATTCGCTGCAACTGCAAGGTCTGCAATAAAGCTGTCCTCTGTTTCGCCAGAGCGGTGAGACACGACTGCAGTATAATTATTCTTTTGCGCCATTAAAATTGCCTCCATCGTTTCAGTTAAAGTCCCTATTTGATTCGGTTTTATAAGAATTGAATTGGCAGCTTTTTTGTCTAGACCTTCTCTAAGACGTTTTGTATTAGTCACAAACAAATCATCACCCACAAGCTGGCATTTGCCCCCGAGAGCTTCCGTAAGATTTTGCCAGCCTAACCAGTCATCCTGGGCAAGTCCGTCTTCTATAGAAATTATCGGATAGTCTCTTACCAGTTCTTCTAAGTATTCAATCATTTGTTCGGAGGTTAATTTCTTGCCCTCACCTCTTAATATATATTGGCTCAAAGAGCAAACCCCGCCAGAGCATTCGCCTTCTTCATAAAGTTCGGAGGCTGCAGCATCAAGGCAGATTTTTACATTATTTGTATTGTATCCGGCTTTCTCTATTGCGGAAATAATAACCTCAATTGCAGCCTGAGTAGAATTAAGGTTCGGAGCGAATCCGCCTTCATCTCCTACAGTTGTTGACAGACCTTTTTCATTAAGAATAATTTTTAGGGTATTGAATATTTCCGAGCCTGCCTGTAAAGCTTCACCAAAAGAGGACATTCCGACCGGTGATATCATAAATTCCTGAAAATCAAGGTTGTTGTTAGCATGCGCCCCGCCGTTTAAAATATTCATCATCGGAGTCGGAAGAATCCTGCCGTTTATTCCGCCAAGATAACGGTAAAGAGGGATTTCCAGAGATTCGGCAGCTGCCCGTGCGCAGGCAAGCGATACCGCTAAAATGGCGTTTGCTCCGAGATTTGATTTATTAAAACTCCCGTCCATCTCCAGCATTAAGCTGTCAATAAGCTGCTGGTTAAAAGCTTCTTCGCCGAGGAGATTAGGAGTTATAACGGAATTAATATTGTCGACTGCTTTAGAAACACCTTTGCCTAAAAATTCAGCACGGTTGTTGTCTCTTAGTTCTTTTGCTTCGTAAATTCCTGTTGATGCGCCTGACGGAACTGAAGCGCGCCCTATCGAGCCGTCAATCAGTCTTACATCGGCCTCAACTGTCGGATTTCCTCTTGAATCGAGAATTTGTCTTGCTTTAATATCTTCTATTTCACACATGATAATCTCCTCTCCGTTTTTTGTATTTTGTTTTGGTATATTTTGGTACAGTTTAATGGTAGACTTTGGTTTAGCTGTAATTCTTGATTTTAGGGGGGGTAAATGTATCGGGTTGGTAGGTGGGTCTACTAATTTGACGTTCTCCGGAAGAGTGAGGATAAATGTATTGGGCTGGTAGTACAGCCTTTCGATGTGCTGTCATTCAGAGGGCGTAAGCCCGAAGAACCTCTATAACTTTTGTAAAAATTTTCTATTCATTATTCACTAGTTAAAGTGATTCTTCACCCTTGAATTGCAGTCGGGTTCAGAATGACGGCAAACTTGTAGGCTCACTTACCGGAGAGCTGTCATTCAGAGGGCGTAAGCGCCGCGGCAATCCATATTAATGTCAGCCCCTCTCCCTAACCCTCTCCCCAAAGGGGCGAGGGGATTTGCGTGCTGTCGTTCATTTGGCGTAACATGGGTTGAGCGACTTTGCGCGCTCCTTCCCTTAAATTCATCCTGACTGTAGTGTCACATACCGGTTCAATACATTTACCCCTGAGGGATGGTTAGGATGGGTGCTTATTGATAGCTGGCACCCTCTCCTTCTCTCCCTCATTCAGGGAGAGAGGCGCTCCGGCGCTCATCTGGCGTGACATGGGTTGAGCGACCTTGTGCGTTCCTTCCCTTTCGAGGGAAGGTTGGGATGGGTGATATTTGGTTATATCGATAGACTATCACCCTCCCCTGCCCTCCCTCTTTTAGGGAGGGAGAGCGCGTTGGCGCGCGTTTGGCGTAAGCCCTACGAACGAGCGCATTATATAAAATACCCCTTTCTTCAAAAAAAATAAATTATACAACAAGGCAATAAAAACACGGGGGCTTTTCAAGCCCCCGTGTTTTTATTCTTCTGTCATTATCCGAGAATTTCTTTGTTTATCAGTTTTTCCATTTCGTATACTACGTTTATCAAGATAGAATCTACGCCATAGCAGTTACTGTCTCTTCTGTATGTATCTGCATTATCTGTTGAAACACCCTCTGCGTTTTCACCATAACCATATATTGGGGCTCCAGAAGCACTGCTTTCATTTACTACAGTTTCAAGATTTGCAAACGCTGTTTGTTGAGCCTGTCTGAACAATTCAATAATTCTATTAGGATCAATATACTGCTGGTATGAGACTATGTAATCCTGTAATATGCCGCGCATTGCTTTATTTACAGGATCGTTGTCACCTGCTGTATCGGATGTTAATACTATTATTGTGCCGCTTGCACCATTATAGCTAAATGCTTCTTCGCTTCTGCTGTTGATTTTAACCCAATCATCTCCGCCGCTTGTAGAATCATTGATATAATATCTTGAAAAGTCTCTGAAATTACCGCCGGAATACAATCTTCCGAGTTCAGAAGAACCATTAGATGTTGTTCTGCCGTTCAAGAGGCTCTTAGAAGCAGATTCTTTAAGGAATGATCTTGCACTATCATCATTTGAAATCTTTTCAAGGAGTTTAGTGTAATTCTTAACAAGATTTTCCATAACAATAGAGATGCTGTTCTCATCATACTGGCTTCTGAGCACTGAAGGATCAGACAATGTCTGGAATAATGCGGTATTGAAGAGGTTATCTTTTTCAAGCTGCGATAACTGTAAGCCGTTGATTTCTTCTGTATAAGCTCCTTCCAGTTTTTCTCTCATCTGTCTGTTTACAAGATCGTTGAGAGCTGCATTACCTTCATCATTCCAAGCGCCGACTCTTTCACTGTAGTTAACAAAAGTAATTGAGCCGTCATTATTTACATAATAAGTGAATTTAGCACGTGCGGTTGAAACATTGACACCGTTATATTTTAGATTTTCGTTCATGTCTTTAATCAGGTCTTCTGAATCATCGTGTACATCGACTTTTTCAACGATTCCAACAACTTTGGCTTTCAATTCATCAATCAATTCTGTAATCTTAGACGGGACATTGAAAGAATTAATGGCTGATGTATAGTTAGAATCACCAAAGACTTCTTCAATTGCTGCCTTATGATTTTCGCCCTTGCCGGCAATTGCATCACAGTAAGCAATTGCAGCTTCTTTATAAAGTTTAAGTGATTCTTCCGGATCTGTATTCTTAAGGCTTGCAGCGTGTTCAATTGAATTGTCATATATCGTGTTCAATTCTTCTATTGACAGGTCACTCTCAGCTCCGCTTTCTCCGAGGATATCCTGAATATTAGCGTTAACCTGTCCGACGACCCATTCTATCAATTTGTTTTTATCTAATGTGCCGGAGCCTTCCATATCAAAATCTCCGTTAAGTGCTTTTTCTACAGCTTCATCTATAATATTTCTGTAAGCTTCAAGATAAACGCCCTCGGTTAAAAGATCTGCAGTTGTTTCGCCGAGTTCTGTTTTAATTGCATTATAGAGCTGAGAACCCTCATCACATGCAAGAGTTTTTCTGGTGGTGATTTCTTTTTCAATTTCTTTAAATTCTTCCGAAGCTTTTATAACTGAAAGGGTTGTCGAACATAAACTTTCAAAATTGCAAACTTTTGTTTCAGATAGCTTTCTATCTATGTATTTTTCAATTGCAGCATCATAAAGCTCTGCATAAGCTTCATAATCAGCCTCTTTCTTCAAAGGCTCCAGAGTTTTCTGCAGCGCTTTTCTTGCTACAGCTTCTTGAATGTCGTTCAAATTCTCCAATCCGCTTGTATCATAACCATACTGTTCAAGATCAACGCCATTTGCCTCTTTTAGACCGGCAGTTGCAAGATATGCATCAATAATTTCCGTGACGGACGCCTGTATTTCGTACGGATCAGCATCTTCCGGCAACTGTTTTATATAGTTTTCAATTAATTTATTCAAATCCTTATCGTCAGCACACTTGTAATCGTACTGTTTGAAGGTTTCCTGCATAGAATCCAGATATTCTGCAGAACAATATTGTGCAGTACATTTATTCATAATTGCAGGAGATTTTTCTTCTAAGTAAGTTTCAAAATCTTCAACCGTTCCGCCGCTTTTTAAATAGTCTTCAATAAGAAGAGACAACTCTTCTTTAACGTCTTTTTTCCAATCAGCGGAACCGGAAATAAATGACGGGCAACTCATATCAGATGCAAAATCATTCAAAACTTCATAAAGTTCCATACGGGTCTGCATTTTTTCCATTTCGTTAGCATCTAATGCGCTCTTGTTCTTCAGGTTGGTGCCTTCAATATTTCCGCTTGTATTTGTATCAATAGTTTTCCAGAAAGAATTAATAAGGTCATTTTTGCCGGCTTCCGTTGTTTCCCCGTCCCATTCAAAATTCTCTTTAAAAAAGTTTCTAAATTCTGTTTTTGTAATAGCACCGTCACTGTTTGTGTCAGCTTTTGATACCCAATCTCCCTGATTTGATAAGAACTGGTAAACTTTTGATAAATCGTTTGACATTTTAATCTCCTTTTTCCGCTTTCTAAGAAAAGTTCCATTATTTAATATAGTTATCGGCATTTTTTCAAAAAACTTTAGGGTTTATGGGAGAATTGTTACAAAAGTTTACATTTAGGAGAAATGCTGCTGCTTTTATTCACTAGTTTAAGAGATTTTTCACCCTTGAATTGCAGTCGGGCTCTGAATGACAGCAGACTGGTAACTTTTGCTTTCCGATGTGCTGTCATTGCGAGGAGCGGAAGCGACGCGGCAATCCATATTAATATCAGCCCCTCTCCCTAACCCTCTCCCACAAAGGGGAGAGGGGATTTGCGCGTTGTCGTTCATTTAGCGTGACATGGGTTGAGCGACCTTGTGCGTCCCTTCCCTTTCGAGGGAAGGTTAGGATGGGTGCTTATTGATAGCTGGCACCCTCTCCTTCTCTCCCTCTTTTAGGGAGAGAGGCGCTCCGGCGCTCATCTGGCGTGACATGGGTTGAGCGACCTTGTGCGTTCCTTCCCTTAAATTCATCCTGACTGTAGTGTCACATACCGGTTCAATACATTTACCCCTGAGGGAAGGTTGGGATGGGTGATATTTGGTTGTATCGATAGCCTATCACCCTCTCCTTCTCTCCCTCTTTTAGGGAGAGAGGCGCTCCGACGCTCATCTGGCGTAACATGGATTGAGCAACCTTGCGTGTTCCTTCCCTTTCGAGGGAAGGTTAGGATGGGTGCTTATTGATAGCTATCACCCTCCCCTGCCCTCCCTCTTTTAGGGAGGGAGAGCGCGCTGTCGCTCATCTGGCGTGACATGGGTTGAGCGACCTTGCACGTCCCCCCGCCCTGGACATACATCCGGTTTGTAGAATTACAAATCAAACTAATACATTTACCCCGGAGAGGGTTAGAGAGAGGGGCTGATAGTAAATTGTTCCCCACCCGCATTTGTAGTTCGCTAACGCTCACACAACTGCGACCTCCCCGACTGGAGAGGCAAAGCGCAGCATTCGAGTTTAATAAGCTAGCACCCTCCCTCATAAGGGCTGGTAAATCTTACATACCGGTAAAAGCCCATTCAATTTACCGATTTTACTCTCGCAAGATTGCCTTTTATTAATAAATTAATATAATATTATTATGAAAAAGTTTTTAATCTGTCTTATTTTATTAAACATCGCTTTGCCTTCGCACGCTTTTCTCTGGTTCAAAAAAGACAAAGCGCTCGAAAAAGAATTGCAAGGCAAGGGTTATGCCGGTACTCTTCCGAGTTTAGGCGATAAAATAGAAAAATCCAAAACAAAAGTTACAACCCCGATTTTTGAATCTCAGGAAAATTTTAACGACCCAGCGGATTTAAAACCTGTTCCTAAAGACAATCCTGCTTTTATCAATATCATTCAGAAAAAAGACAAAACTTCTAACTTTGCAGAAGATGCCAATGAAATTATTCCGATGCTGGAAAAACTCGTTGACAGCATTGAAGATAATGAAAGCTTACAGCTTTTTATAACAAAAGCAAACCTGCTTACACTCAACATTGATAACCTTGCAGAAAAATACAAAGGTAAGCCGGAAAGTTATTATGAATCTTTTAGAAAATTGCAGGAAGTTAATAACTATGTAAAATCAATTTCAACTCTGAGGCGCGAGGCAGTTACTTATCAAAGATATCTGGCATACTCCACAACCGGCTCAATTTACAATCCGGAAAACATTGCGCAGCAGCTTGAATATCTGATGGAAGAACTTACCACGGCAATCCTGCTTCTGAAAGAAGAAGGTTAAAACCTCGCGTATGAGCCGATAACTCTTACGCTCTGAGCTTGAGGTTCAAGCTCTTTTATAAGATTTCTTATAATTTCATCATCTTTATGCCCGTCAAAGTCTATAAATACAGCCTGTTCTTCCGCATTGTTATTCATCATCTTGGAATTAATCTGGGTGATATTTATATGATATTTAACAAAAACCTGAACGATATCCAGCAAGGCTCCCTGTCTGTCATTCAAGAACAATACTATGCTTGTCTTATCTTTACCGGTAGGATAAGTTGTTGAATCACCGATTACTATAAATCTCCGTTTATTATTCTTGTCATCTTCAATATGCTCTCTTAAAATATTCAAGTTGTAAATTTCCGCAGTTTTGTGAGTCCCGATTATGGAATAGGTTAAATTATAGTTATTCAACAATCTTGCTGCCTCATCCATGCTCTCTGCCACAACAATATTTAACTGTCTCGGCATTTCATCCCTGACGAAAATCTTGCTCTTGGCTAGAGCATTCGGATTTGCTATGAGTCCTGTAAGGCTGTAAAATTCGGTTGTTTTGGATAAAATACAATCGTTTACCGGAACAATAGTCTCCGCCAGAATCTGTATATTCTGATTCTTTGTCATAATAAGATTATCTATTGTCTCTCTTATAATCCCTTTATACGTTGTCTCCACGGGCAATACTGCTATTGCATTACAATTTTCGTCCACATAATCAATACACTCTTTTATGGAATTCAAAGACCTTTGGTACAAATACAAATCATAAGCCTTAAAAAGTTCATCTTTTGCAATCTCTGAATATGAGCCGCCCATACCGAGACATATAACTTCATTAAACTCTTCAAACATCATAAACTCCGTTTTTCTTCAATTATATAATAAATGTATTCTTATGTAAATTTTTGTAAAATTTTCTTCAAAAACTCTAAAGTTTTGTCAGTCTTGTGCCGATATATTATGATATAAAACATATAAGGAGAAATTATGAACATAGACGGAATCGGATTTCAAGGGTTACAAGGGAGTAAAGGTGTCGGCGGAAAAAACGGTACGGGTAATACCGGAAGTGCTACCGGCGCTGAAGGAAGTACAGCATCCCAAAATACAAAAACACCTTCTGACAGCAAAATTGATAAAGTTCAGGAATTTTATTTAAAATTCAAAGCCGGAGTTTTATCATTTGAAGAACTATGCAGCAGATTACAGGGCTTGGGTGTAGAACTTCAATATGAAAAAGATGCTCAGGGAAATAATATTATCGGCGTAACTTTTGAAACACAAGAGGGTCCGGTATATTGTTCAATTGACGGTAAAAACGGGGCTGCTGCACCAAAAGAGTCTTCTAAGGTAACAACAACTGATGAAAATGGTTTGACTGTAACAATTGAAAAGCATGCAGACGGAAGCTCTAAAATTACAAGAAAAGATGAAAACGGTAATCTTGTAGAAGTTGAAGAACGAAATACGGATGGTCAAACTACAAGGCTGACTACATATAATGAAGCCGGAAGGATTCAAAATATTAAAGAATTTGAATATAACAAAGACGGCTCTTACATTGAGACTGTTAAAAATGCTTCCGGTGAGATTGTTTCCAGAGCAGAAGTAAGTGCTGACGGCAAAACAAGGACTGATATTACTCCTGATCATACGGGAAGTGCACTAAAAGGGCAGTTGTTCTCAATGGATGAAATCATTGATGCAGGATTTAATTCAGTGGATATTGCAAAATACTTTGCCCTTGTAAGAGGTAATGACGGTAATTTCTACTACGAAATTAGGACTGATGCGGGAGAAGCTCAATCACTTGACGAATTTTACAGTAATATAATGCAGGAAAAAGCAGCCGGAGTAATTGAAAAATATGAAGCCGGAACAATTACATTTGTTGAAATCATACAGGAATTAAAACAGCTGGGATTTACCGGCATAACAGGCGAAGTAAATGCTGACGGAACCTGCGTTATTTATTATCAATGCGGAGATGATACTTTTACTGTAGAAGATACTACGATGAAAGATATTAATCAGGAATGGAATAAATGCCGGGCTGCAGGTGACAACGTTGAAGCTTTTGCCAAAACTCTTGAAAGTTTCCGCGGAGTTACGGATGTTGAATATTCTAAAACAGATTACGGTACAGAAAAAATCACATTCAAACTTGATGGTATTCTCCATACATTTACTTCTATACCAGCAAATACTGAGCTGCCGGAAGAAGAATCAGAAGAATAAATTAAGCACGTCCGATTTCTGTTGCTCTTGAAGCCATTGATTTAGAGATGTTAACCAGCGCAAGGTTAGCTTCATAAGCTCTCTGCGCCATAATAGCATCTGCCATATCTACCATGGCATTTACGTTAGAGGCTCTAATGTATCCGTTAGCATCTGCATCAGGATGTCCCGGAGAATATATTCTCTCTCCTACAGTCGGGTCTTCAACACATCCGTTAAAGACAACTCCGCCTTGCAAATACGGAAGAGTGCCGGTACCAAAAACATCGTTTTTCATAACGTTCATTAAACCGTGGAAAGAAATATCTTCAGAAGCATTAAGAACCGGAATGCGTCTTACATAATTCGGCGTATCAACGTTTGCAATGTTTTTTGCGTGGATATCCAATCTTAAACCGTGTGCTTGAAGAGCATTTGCGCCTATATTTATTGATTCTAATATACTCATTCTGATACCTCACTTTCTGCTACTTGCCGACGTTAATAACGGTTTTCATCTCTGTAATTATATTTGACATTCTTCTTGTTGCCATTGTATAAAGAATAGAGTTTTTCTGTATCTCTGTTAATTCTTTTGCAATATCAATTTCTTCTTTTTGCCTGTCCTCAAGAACACCTGACGGTCCGAGTTCTTCGGAGAGCTTAGTTTCTAAAGGGCTGTTCATTGAACCCAGATACATTGAAAAATCAATATCGCGCCTGACGTACCCCGGCGTATCAACGTTCGCGACATTTGAACCGAGAGCGCGCTGTCTCTGGGATATCAAGTCCATCATTAAATTAGTTTTACCCATTGAATCTAAACTTGTGTATGTCATTTTTAATCTCCTTGAAGTTTAGCGTTTTTCATCCGATTATTTCAGCGCTATTCTCTTATGTTTATAGCCTTGTTGTACATATCATCAGCAACCTTCATCAGATTCATACTTGCAATCATTGATGTGTTAAGTCTCATAAGGTCATTAATTTCATCATATATATTTGTATTAGAGACTTCTGTTGCGTATTGCCTTACATTATCAGTATTTTTTATAATCTTAGGCGCGCCGGATTCGTCGTTATAAACCATTTTGTTATTATGCCCCTGCTCCAGAGCCTCCGGACACTCAAACTGCACAATAGGAATCGTTCCGATTTTTTCGGGAAGAGAACCGGCGTCATCGTAGTTTATAACATCGCCGTTCGGCTTAACCTCTATTTTGTATGAATTTGCAGGGATTTTGATTCCGTCTCCGACCATCCAGTCGTCAACAGTCATCAAGTAACCGCCTTCTCCTCTTTTAAACGAGCCGTCACGGGTATATTGAACTTCTCCGTCTGCTGATACTACAGGAATATAACCTTCGCCGTCTATTGCAATATCATAAGGGTTTTTGCTTATTCTTATAGAACCTTTAAGCGCATTAGTTCTTATAGCGCCGTCTACGTAGCCGTCTTCACGGAGAATTTGTTCAAATCGAGTTGTTTTATACGCAGCAGTATTGTAGTTTGCAAGGTTATTCGCTATATACCCGAGCTTGTCAAACTGCATTGTTGCATTATTTACACTTTTTCTTACTACCGCCTGCATGTTATACATAGTTTAAACCCTCCTAACTTACGCTTCCTAACTGGCTTATAACTTTTTGCAAATTGCTGCTTTCGATAAGAAATATCTGCCTGTTAGCTTCAAAATTCCTTACGACAGGTTTTACTGCAAGAAATTCATTTTGTATTGAAACGTTGGAATATTCGTTGTATCCCTGCTTAATATCAGGGTCTAAGACAGCCATACCGTTTGAGTCAACAATTCCTAAGTATCCTGCATCAAGAAGCCGGTTGGAATCTTTTGAATATACACTTATTTTACCTTTGGTATTAACAACAACCTGAGCCGGATTGTCAGGAACGACAGGGAGTTTTATCGGCATTCCGGCATCTGATAAAACAGGATTGTCTTCAAGGTTCAGAAGGTTTCCTTCTCTATCCAGCTTAAATCTTCCGTCACGTGTAAGCTGGACACCGACCGGAGTTTGAATCTGGAAATAACCTTTGTTTGCCATTGTTATATCAAGCGGATTTTTCGAAACCATAATACGTCCGACCTGATCGTCTACCGTACTTGAAAGTCCGTGAACGCCAATAAATTCAGTGAATGACGACACAACCGGTTCACGTCTCTGGTATCCGACTTTATCAAAACCTATAACATTTTCGTTAATCATACCTAAGATTTCACTTTGAACATGCATTGCCCTGATAGAGGCTTTCATACCTTGTTCACAGAATCTTACACCGCCGTTGATTTGCATAGTTGTACCTCTTTTTTATATTAAACGGATAATTCATCTTAGTGCTTTAGTAAATTTCAGAAAAATCATCTGTTTAAAGTAGTTTGTTATGAATTTAATGATAAATATAAAAAAGTCAAAATTTATTATTGACATAGGATTTTGTTTCTAATATCATAAGACTTGACGCCGGTATAGCTCAACGGTAGAGCAACGGTTTTGTAAACCGTAGGTTGTAGGTTCGATTCCTATTACCG
>CALUVI010000013.1 GCA_944324185.1 Candidatus Gastranaerophilales bacterium
GAATTCAAACACCATGACGTATTCAATGTAGATTATCCTACATCTTGTCCTGATGTACCTTCTGAAATGCTTGATGCAAGAGGTATGTGGGCAGATAAGAATGCTTATGATGAAGCTGCTAACAAGCTTGCTCAAATGTTTGCAGACAACTTTGCCGCTAAATATCCAAATATGCCGGCTGAAATTGTTAATGCAGGTCCTAGAGCAACTGCTAACGTATAAGTTAATTTTATTTAATTTAAACCGGCGCCGTAAGATTTTACGGCGCCGGTTTTATTACATTTATTACAAATTAATACTACAAAATGTATATTTTGTTACTTTTTTTTAATTTATATATCTTCATTTTTTCTTCTTTGCCTTCAAAGAAGAAAAAATGAAGCAAAAAAGAAGAAATATTGTTGTTTTGAATGCTCTTCGAGCATAGGATTGAACGGCTGCTGCGGGCAAAGCCCGCACATTGCCCCTCGCTAAAAACGCTCGGGAGGGCTTCGCCGCTGTCATATTTAGCAAATTTTACGCCGCTTAACTATAAAAATGTAGGTTGGGTTTACTAACCCAACAATAACTGTTATATGTTTGGGGGAAGCAGTAGTGTGGAGCTTGCTCCACAACCATTGTGTAAGTTACAGTAGGGCTTTTCTATTCCGGTGGGAACGCTAACGCTTTTCCCACCCTACTACTACTATATTTACTTAATATCATACTGAACTTACCAGTTTGGAGTCATTGCGGGGGTAAATATTTGGACTGGTAAGTTTAACTTACCAGTTTGAGGTCATTGCGAGATTCGTGGCAATCCATATTGTTATCGTTGGGTTTCACCCAACCTACAATTTTATAACACGTGTTGCACCGCGAGCGTGTTATGCGTCAGCATAACAATAGCGAGCGAGAACCTGCAGGCTTTGCCTGCAACAGCCATTCAGACAACGCTCGTAAGAGCGTAGAAAACAATTGCGTGATTTCTCTTTCTTTTCGTCCTTTTCTTTCTCTTTATATCGCAATAAAAGAGAAAGAAAAGGACAAATAAAATAGAAAAGATAAAAAGTAAATAGGTCGGGCTAAAGCCCGACAATAACTGTGTTTACAGGCTGGGAAGAGTGTTAGTAGTAGCGTTCCCACCGGAATAGAAAAGCCCTACTATAACTTACACAATGGTTGTGGAGCAAGCTCCACACTACTGCTTCCCCCCAACATAAAACAGTTATTGTTGGGTTAGTAAACCCAACCTACATTTTTATAATTAACTCGTGGCGTAAAATTTGCTAAATATGACAGTGACGAAGCCCTCCCGAGCGTTTTTAGCGAGGGGCGATGTGCGGGCTTTGCCCGCAGCAGCCGTTCAATCCTATGCTCGAAGAGCATTCAAAACAACAATATTTCTTCTTTTTTGCTTCGTTTTTTCTTCTTTGAAAAACAAAGAAGAAAAAATGAAGACATATAAATTAAAAAAAGTAACAAAATATACAAAGAATTACATTATAGTAGTGTGGAGCTTGCTCCACAAGCGTTGTGCATTTATATAATTTAAATTTTGTGGAGCAAGCTCCACACTACTATACATTGAAAATAAAAAAGTATAAATCTAAGAAGCCTGAGGTCTTATAAACCCTATAGGTTTTCTTGAAGTATCTTTTTTGTCTTTCAAAAAGTCCATCAGGGCTTTATCAAAATCTTCCTGCGTGATTTTGAAATTTTTAATATCCATAACTGAGTAAGTAGAATTTTCCATTTTTTCAAAAATACCTGCTCTTACAAACCCATTATTGTGAGCTTCGTTAACAATGTGTCTTACGTCGGCTCCGGTTGCCTTTATATTAACCAGTTTATCAAGCATGTCATCAATGTTAATGTTTTCATCAAGTTTGCGATTTTGGGTATTTATTTTAAAGATTTCTCTCAGCCCTTCTTTATCAGGCGGAGTCACTTCATAGTGCTTACCGAACCTTCCGGAGCGGACAACGGCGCTGTCAAGAGCTTTAAAATTATTGGTAGCAGCTATAACAAAAACATCATCATTTGCATTATCAATATCTGTCATCAGGGTAAGCAGTTGGTTTACAACTTTGTCTCCGTAAACATCTTTGCTGTCCCTTGTTCTTGCAACGGCATCAAATTCATCCAGAAAAATAATAGTAGGCTGCTTTTCTTTAGCTTCGTCAAAAAGATTTCTCCAGTTTGCTTCTGATTCCCCGACCCACTTTGACTCCAAATCAAGCCCGTTGAGGCTTATAAAATTTGCCCCTGCTTCATTTGCTAATGCTCTTGCAATGTGGGTTTTACCGGTTCCGGGAGGTCCGTAGAGAATAAATCCGTGATTTAATTCCATGCCTTCGTATGCGTCAGGATAGCGGATAGGATAGATAATATCTTTTTTGAGTGAATCTTTCAATTCGTGAAGTCCGCCTACCTGCGCAAAAGTAACAGGAGTTGAGGATTTGTGTTTCTTCTGCATAAGCTGGGAGATAGTTTTTTTATTGATTTTTTCAATATTTTTATTCGCTTCCGATTCAAAATCAAACGCTCTTGTGAAATTTTTTCTAAACATGCTGAGGTCGGATTTTGGTTCTTCTTTTATTTTAAGCAAATTGCCGTTAACTGACAGTATATCGTCACGTACTACATAAAAACTTTCTTTTGCCTTAAGAGGATAAGTTTTATTATCTGTAATAAGCGGAACTTCAAAGTCATTGAGATTTATAACCTCTGTATCGCCCATACTGTTTTTTATAAAACCGAGACAGCCTCCCAGATTTTCGTCCGGTATAAAGAAACCGCGTTTAATGGCATTTTTGATAAGTCCGGCATTTTCATACATTTTCTTTGCGCACTCGTGCAGATTTTTCCCTATAAGAATCATATCCCCGAGCTTGAAATTCTGAAAAATGGACGCGAGTTTATCCTCAAGAGGAATTTGTTTAACAAGTGCTCTTGAGACTTCAGTTGCCCCTCTGAAATTTATCTGAGTCTGATTGTACGTAGAATTCAGATGATTAAGGTTAATTTCATTAGATTTTACTTCATCCGGAACTTCTTTCTTCGTTTTTAAAAGTACGTTGCTTTGATAGTGGTTTGTTTTTGCGCTAATCGGGTTGATTCTCATAGTATCCTCCTCTTTTTCTGGAAAAAGGGCTTGTAAAGTCTAAAGAATTTACAAGCCCCGTTAAAAATTTTTATATATAATTTGACCTAACAAAGTTGTAAATTCACATTCGCACACCACGATAGAATGACCGGCATAATCACGCGGCATTTCTTAATTGATAGATGCATGTTAAGTGAATTAAAGTTAGTCAAATTTATCCCTTTTTTAAAAAATTGTAACTTTTACACTATATATTATGTTTTAAAATCTGTCAATACCCCGGTCTGATTAATAAGATTAATGTTGATACTTTTTGAGTTTTTTGTCCGGGTAAAACCTCAATTTGCAAACCTATTTATTATGCTCGTTTTGCACTTTCCGCTTTGCTGTTTACCATTTACAAATAAGATAATATTTACCCTGTGTATTTTTTGTAATATAATGACTTTAAAGCGCAGAAGTTCAGGAGGGAGTATGACAAAAAATGTTATTTGTATCAAATGGGGTACAAAATTCGGGGCAGAATATGTGAACCGGTTATATCATATGGTTGAAAAGAACCTGCAAATCCCGCACAGGTTTGTTTGTTTTACCGATAATACCGAAGGTCTTGCAGAAGGTATTGAAACAAGAGAATTACCTCCTTATGAAGATAATCCGCATATAGGAGATAAAGGCTGGAGAAAACTCTCTCTTTTTAATCAAGAGCTTGCTGATCTTGATGGTACTGCACTGTTTCTGGATCTTGATATTGTAATAAGAAGCAGCCTCGACCCGTTTTTTGAAGCAGAAGGCGATTTTCTTATTGTTAAAGACTGGGATTTCCCGGATGATATAATTGGAAATTCCTCTGTCTTTCGTTTTGAAATCGGAAAGCACCCCGATGTATTGGATAATTTTTATAAACTGGGTAATGAAATCAGGCACGACTACAAGAACGAACAGGCTTTTTTATCTTATGAAATGCACAGGAAAGGAATTTTGAAATACTGGGATAAAAACTGGTGTGTAAGTTTCAAACGCAATTGTTTGCAGCCGTTCCCGCTCAATTTTTTCTTAGAGCCGAAAGAACCGCAAGATGCAAAAATAATTGTATTTCACGGCAGACCGACTCCGGAGCAGGCATTTAAAGGATTTATGGGAAAAGGTGGACTTCGTTACGTAAAACCTACAAAATGGCTTGAGAAATACTGGGGATAAATGTATCTTGCCGGTGATTGAGTGATTAAGGGATTGAAAAATGCAGGTTGGGTGAACTCAACAAAAACTGAATTGATTACACAAGTGTTTACGTGTCTTGCAATGACAAAAGTGCAGTAAGCTCTTACTATCGGAGCAAAAAGGATAAAATGATAATCTTAGAAATTTTAATGACAATTTTATTTTTACTCTTTCTTCCGTTTTATTACTTAGAAAGAGTTATTCACAAAAAATCTTACGGCTGGAAGGAAAAATTCGGCGGTGTAGGTGTAAATTCCGACGGAGAAAAAATTGTTACTGAGAAAGATAAAGTAATTCACATTCATTGCTGCTCGGTAGGGGAAGCTCTTGCGATAGAAAATTTGCTTAAATCAATTAAGAAAAACTTTTCTAACTGCAAGCTTGTTGTCACAACTTTTACCTATGCAGGACAGCAGATTGCTCAAAAAAAATTTGAAAATGTTGCTGACTACATAACCTACTTCCCGTTTGACAATCCGATTCCGGTAAAAAGATTTCTGGATAAAATTCATCCTGATATTTCAATTATTGCGGAAACTGAAATTTGGCCCTATTTTGCATACAGCTGTAAGAAAAAAAATATTCCGCTTATTATGATTAACGCGCGGATTTCGGATTTATCGTTTAAATCTTACAAGAGGATGAAATTTTTCTTTAAAAATGTCTTTAAAAACTATACTGCTGTTTATGCTCAGAGTAACGAAGATAAAGAAAAATTTATCTCAGTCGGATTGGAGCAGCAAAAAGCGGAAGTCATGGGAAATCTGAAATTCGATATTGAACCTTCTGACGAGAGCATTGATATCGGGCAGGAAGGGTACAGAATATTTCTTGCAGGAAGCACGCATAAACCGGAAAATGAAATTATAATTCAGACGTACAAAAAACTGCAGTCAGAGTTCAAAGACCTTAAGTTATTAATTGCGCCGCGACATTTGGAACGTGTAGATGAAATAAAATCATTGCTTAAAAAATATGAGCTTTCTTTCGGGCTGCGTTCCGAGGACGATAAGTTTTCGGATACGAAAGATGTAATTATTTTAAATACACTTGGTGAGCTTAAGAAAATGTATTCAATTTGTGATATAGCATTTATCGGCGGGAGTTTCAACAATACCGGCGGTCATAATCCGCTTGAGGCTGCAATTTTTGAAAAACCTGTTGTCTCAGGTCCTGCTGTATTCAATTTTAAGGATATTTATGATGTTTTGTGCAAATCAGGAGCAGGAAGAATTGTTAAAAATCAGGACGAGTTTTATAGCTATTTAAAAACTTTGCTTGGTGATTCTGAAAACTACAATGAAACAAAAAATGCCTGTAAAAAGGTTTTCACTTCAAACAGAGGCGCCATTGATTTTGTAGTTAAAAAAGTTTCGAAAATCCTGTATGTTTAGTCGTTGTTGTATATGTTTCGCGTTTTAGGGATTCTGAGGGCGCGAACCCTCAGAATAACGGCAGGGGTAAATGTATTTTGGTTGTCAGGTGAGACTACAAGCTTGGCGTCATTGTGAAGGAACAACCATTTAGCCCGAAGCAATCTTGAACATATTTGTCAATTGAATAGTTTTTGTTGGATTTCACACAACCTACATTTTTTTATATTTTATGTTAATCAAAAAAAAGCCCCTGAGCGGGGCAAAACTTTGAGTAAGATGTAAGATGGGGTAAATTTTTTTAGTCGTTAGTGTAACTACAGGATAAATTTAAATTGATGAGTTGAGATAATTGTGAGAGTATGCAAACAACAGTTTGATTATTTCAATAATGTAGAGATAAATCTGATTGAATCGTCTTTTAATTCTTTAACAAAGTCTTTAGCGATTTTAGAGAGAGGTCTGTTGTCGATTTTATCAAATACAGCGTAGATTGGGTCGCCGCCGTTGTTGAATCTCATTTGTCTGTCTTGTTTTTTAAGATAATAAAATTGAAAGTCAGAAGGGATTTCTAAAGCTCCTGCCGGTTTTTTATTTCTTTCGATTGCGTCGTATGTTGCTGTCATCTTTCTTACTCTCTCTTTCGTTTATCTCTTACATATATATATAAAGTATATCTGTTTCAAAAAATTGCCTTTTTGTTGCTTAAATATTAAGAAATGTAAAGACGAATTTGTTGTATAATCTATTCATGGATAATTTAGAGCAGATAAAAAAAGCTGTCGAGATTGAGGTTAAGTATAAGTATATCAATATTAACGGGAGAACAAGGAGTTTTTCTTCGTTTATTTGCTCTGAATTGCGTAAGGAAATAAAAAGTTCTAAAAACCCGAAGTGGCAGGTACTTCTGGAACATTTTGAACGGTATCCAATGGATACCTTGCCCCGGAGAAAACAATCTCTTGAGCGTCTGGTGAGTGTAATTAAGACAGAGACAGGTGTTCAGGCAGCGGAGCAAAAAACTGATAAACTCACGCTTAAATCCGATGTTATGTACCTGAAGGGTATCGGACCTAAAATTGCCTATATTTTAAACAAACTCGGGATTTATACGGTCGGGGATTTGTTGTACTATTTTCCCCGCAAGCATGTTGATTATTCAACAAGAACCAAAATAAAAGACTTAGAACCCGGTGAAACTACGACCATTTTTGGTACAATCCGCTCTGTTGAAGCTTTTACGACAAAAAACAATTTAGGAGTTGTGAAAGTCAAAATTGTTGACAGCTCAGGGAGTTTAAATCTCAATTTCTTTTCTTCAAAGTCTAACAAATATACGCTTGAGAGAATGAAATCACAGTTCCCAAAAGGGTCAGGCATTATGGTTTCTGGAACGGTTAAAATTAATTCTTATGACGGAATGCCGACTCTTGATAAGCCGACGTATTCAATTATGGACGATGAAATCCTCTCGGTATCAAATATTAACCTAGCAAGAATTGTTCCTATTTACCCTTTGAGTGAAAATTTGAATATAAAAACGCTTAGAAAAGCTATTTTTAACACAATTCAACTGTTTAAAAATGAGATTGAAACGGTTTTACCTGACTATATTATTGAAAAATACAATCTCCTGCCCAAAAAAGAGGCTGTAGAACAGATGCATTTCCCAAATGATAACGAGTCTCTTCAGCGGGCAAGATTCTCGCTTGTGTTTGAAGAATTATTTCTGATTCAATTAAGGCTTGCACTTTTAAGGGAAGAAAACAACAGAACAATATCTTCAATTCCTCTTGAAATTAAGCGTGACGGGCTTGTTATGCGCTTTATTAACGGGCTTCCTTTTGAACTTACCGGAGCGCAAAAGCGTGCAGTGAATGAGATTTTGAATGATTTAAATTCGACAAAACCGATGCAAAGGCTTCTGCAAGGAGATGTCGGAAGCGGAAAAACTGTTGTTGCGACAATTATGCTTCTTGCTGCAATAGAAAACGGTTATCAGGCTGCAATTATGGCGCCTACCGAGATTCTTGCCCAGCAGCATTACAACAATATGGTTAAATGGCTTGCGCCGCTTGGAATAAGGATTGAATTGTTCCTCGGAAGTATCGGCAAAAAGCAGAGAACAATTTCTGAAACCAATCTTAGAAACGGGCAGGTTGATATTGCAGTCGGAACACACGCTCTGATTCAGGATAATATAGAGTTTGCAAACCTCGGTGCAGTCGTAATAGATGAGCAGCACAGATTTGGCGTAAAGCAGCGCCTTGCACTACGTAAAAAATCCCAAAACCCGCAAATTCTTACAATGACTGCAACCCCGATTCCAAGAACTCTGGCAATCACCATGAACGGGGATTTAGATTTAACTATAATAGACGAGCTTCCGAAGGGGCGAAAACCTATTATAACAAAGCTTGTGAATTCCAGAAAACAAATAACAGAGCTTATCCGGCACGAAGTCGATGCCGGACGTCAGGCATATATTGTTTATCCCTTGATTGAAGAGAGTGAAACCCTTTCAGCCAAAGCCGCAACTATTGAAAAAGAGCGCTGGGAAAAAGAAGTTTTTCCGGATTACAAAATTGGGCTTCTGCACGGAAAACTCAAGAATGACGAAAAAGATGACGTCATGAACAAATTTAAAAACAAAGAATACGATATTCTTGTATCTACAACCGTTGTGGAAGTCGGGGTTGATGTTCCGAATGCTACAGTAATTGTAATAGAAAACGCAGAAAGGTTTGGCTTATCCCAGCTTCATCAGCTTAGAGGGCGCGTCGGAAGAAGCGACCTTCAATCCTATTGCTTACTCTCTTCCTCAACAAAATCCCAGGAAACCCGGGCACGTCTTAATATTATGACCCAGACAAACGACGGGTTTGTAATAGCAGAGCAGGATTTGCAAATCAGAGGTCCGGGAGAATTTCTCGGAACACGCCAGAGCGGGCTTCCGGATATGATTATTGCAGACATTGTACACGACGCTAAAATTCTTGAACTTGCACGAAGCGAAGCTATTAATTTTGTGAAAAACAACAACATTGACGATTATCCCCTGTTGAAAGAAGCCAAAAGTCTCAATTTTGACGGGGATTTGTTCGGCGCCGGCTAGAGGTAAATGCATTTTGTCGGGTGACAATTGTAAAATTGCCAATCAGTCTTTATTTGCCCTGTCACCCTCAAAGAGTAACTTTTACAGTTTGTTTAGTGAGTCTTTTCTTTACTAAAAAGAAAAGAATATTGGGACTGCAGACATTATTCAAATAACCATACTCATTTTCTAACGACAGGTCTATCTAATAGAAATGTAGGTCGGGTTTACCAACCAAACATTAACTTCTATCTTATACCTGTTCAACCTCAAGATTGGCATCGACCTTATCTTTCAAAACCGACTCGACAAATGACTTGAGGGTCATTGTTGCATTCTTGCAGCCGCTGCACATGCCGGTTAATTTTACTTTGACTTTGTTACCTTCAACATCAATAAGCTCAACGTCTCCGCCGTCTTTTTGAAGCTGCGGCGAAATCTGCTGGTCTATAACTTTGCTTATTTTAAGGATTTTTTGAGTTGGAGTTAACACCTCTTCCTTAACTTCTTTTTTGTAATAAGTATCAATTATATCTTTAATAAGCCCTTTACATCGTCCGCATGCCCCGCCTGCTTTTGTATAATTTGTAACCTCTTCAACCGTCTTCAAGCCGTTAACTTTAATTGCTTCCCAAATTTGATTTTCTGTTACATTAAAACAGGTGCAGACAATTTTGTCACCGCTTTTCGGAAGCCCTGCTTCCTCTTCAATCTCTTCTTTTCCGTAATATTTTTTAAGCGCATCTTCCAGAGCTTCCTGCCCCATAACAGAGCAGTGCATTTTCTCCTGCGGAAGCCCGCCAAGCTCTTCTGCTATATCTTTATTTGTAATCTTTTTTGCCTCATCAAGAGTTTTTCCGATAATCATTTCGGTCAAAATACTTGATGAAGCAACGGCAGAACCGCAGCCAAAAGTTTGGAATTTAGCGTCTTTTATAATATTACCGTCAAGTTTTAAATATAATTTTAAAGAGTCCCCGCAAGCCAGAGAGCCGGCTTCTCCGATTAAGTCAGCATCATCAATCTTGCCGACATTTCTCGGATTCCTATAGTGCTCCAAAACCTTCTCCGAATATTCCCACATTGTATTACCCTCTTTTCATGTAGTTGAATTTTTTACACTATAATTTTACTACAAAAAGTGGAAAGTTAAATATCCGTTTAGACTCAGAATTTAATTCAGGGGTGGAAGAATCCCTTTAACTCTTTTTTAATACACTGTCCATTGCTTTTTTAAAAGCAGAGTTCAATTTCTCTTTATCAGCGACAAGTTCACGTATATTTTTTCTTGCCTTAGCAAAAATAAGAAGTTTATCCTGCTCAAACTTCGAAAGCGAGTCAAATTTTTTCTGAGTTTCTTTGTATTCGTCCGGAATTGTTTTAATCTTTTCATCAAGCATTAAATCTGCAAATTTATCCAGCGGCGATAATTCTGCAGGCTTACCGCCTGTTTCAATCATCCTTTGGTTAACTTTCTGTATCAAATCTCTCGTAATATATGGTTTTTTATTTTCATTTGCATTAAAATTTATATTATTGATTCTTGCAATTCTCATTTTTAATTCTCCATTCTTTTCTGTTCCTGTCTCAAGAATTCGCAGTCTGCTTCAAGTCTTTTATCTTCCATTGCGTCAATAAGTTCTTCGATATTTTTTATCTGCCCGAGTTCAAATCCTACTTCCGCATACAAAACGCAGTCGTTGCAGAGCCTGTAATTTCCATACTGAACCGAACCTGCCAGAGGCTTTGTGCATCCGCAGGCATCACAGGTAAAAAACTCGTTTTCCGAGTCCGGATTTTCTTCTATATCATCAAGCCGCATTTGTTCTACAACAAGCTGCATTTCTTTAACAACTTCTTCCCTGTTTTTCATTTATATCCCTTTCATAAAATAAAAAGAGGCAGGGAATAAATCCTTACCTCTTTTTATGGTGGGCGTTAGAAGACTCGAACTTCTGACCCTCTCCTTGTAAGGGAGACGCTCTACCAACTGAGCTAAACGCCCGCACTTATATTCTTTTGTCATCTGTTCAGTTGGTAGAGCGTCCATATTTTAGAAACACTCGGCTCAACCTGCTGAACCTGTCGATTAGGCTTCCAACCCTGCTGCCTCGTTGGGCAACTGAGCTAAACGCCCGTATGCCTCGCGACAAAATTTATATTAATTCAAACAAAATTTAATGTCAAACACTTTGTTATAATAATCTGATTAGCGTATTTTAAACAGGATTCAAATTAGATACAATACTAGAATAAGAAAGGAGTTTTGAACTATGGAAATCAAAGTTGTTCAAGATGCAAAAAGTATTGAATCCGATATTCTTGTCGTAAACAAGTTTGAAGATGAAAATACAACAAACGAACTTGCCAACAAATACGCGGTTGAGCAGGATAATTTTAAAGGTAAATTCGGAGAAACTTATCTTCTTCCGACTTACGGACAAGAAGTTTACAGAAAAGTTCTTGTCCTCGGATTGGGCAAAAGAAATGAATTTAATCCCAATAAAATGAGAGAAGCCGTTGCAAAGGCAATCAAAAAATGCGTCCAGATGGAAGCTAAAAAAGTTGCTTTTTCTCTCGACGGAATTGAATTTGATTATTCTGAACAATTCACAATGGGAGCATTTATTGCGGATTACACTTTTGATAAATATAAATCCGAAAAGAAAGAAAAAGTTCAGGAAGTTTACGTTCAAGCAAACGCTGATATAGTTAAAAAAGCGGAAAAAATTGCGGCTGCAATGACTTTTGCGCGGAATTTAGCAAACGAGCCGGCTCAATTCGCCACCCCGACAGAGCTTGCAAACATAGCGTGTGATTTAGGTCTGGACACAAAAATATACAACAAAGATGAATGTGAAAGAATGGGTATGGGAGCTTTTCTCGCCGTATCAAGAGGAAGCGCTCAGGAACCTAAATTTATTCACATGAAATATCAGGTTGACAACCCTAAAAAGAAAATTGCAATAATCGGAAAAGGTATAACCTTCGATAGCGGCGGATTGGATATTAAACCTCCGTCATCAATGCTTACCATGAAAGATGATATGTCTGCTGCTGCTTGTGTACTTGGAGTTATGAGTATTCTAAGAGAATTCCATCCGCAGGTGGAAGTCCACGGGATTATTGCCGCGTGTGAAAACATGCCGGGATGTTCAGCATACAAGCCTGGAGATATTTTGACAGCAATGAACGGCAAAACAATTGAAGTCGATAATACCGATGCAGAAGGCAGATTAACTCTTGCTGATGCTCTCTGCTACGCCTGCGAACTCGGAGTCGATGAAGTAATCGACCTTGCAACACTTACCGGCGCCTGCATGGTTGCCCTTGGAACAAACGCTGCAGGTATTATGGGCAATGATGAAAACTTTGTCAAAACACTTATTGATACAGCTGAAAGAAATGGCGAAAGATACTGGGAGCTTCCTTTATGGGAAGAATACTTTGACAGCCTGAAAAGCGACATAGCTGATATGAAAAACACCGGTGCTCGCTGGGGCGGCGCTTCAATTGCCGGTGTATTTCTCCAGAAATTCGTAAAAGATGTAAAATGGGCTCACATTGATATTGCAGGTACTGCTTTCCTTGATAAACCTCAGAAAGAATTTATCAAAGGTGCAACCGGCGCCGGTGTTAGAACACTTTTACATTATATTCTGGAACAGTAATTAGTTTTTCTTTAATAAAAGTCTGGGCGGGGTGCTTTGCACCCCGCCCAGATTATTTATTATCATCAAACAAATATGCTTAATCAGCACTCGTATTTTATTCATTTATTTAATATATTTACTAAAAATCAAAGCTATGTTAATTTAATTATTGTAGGGCTTAGCACTATGCTAACTTCGTCACACACATTCTCGAGGAAATTGGACGAAATGAGGCAAATAGCTATGATTGACAAAATAATAATGCTACTATTAGCAACTTCAATCACAATAGTAGCATTAAAACTATTAATTCAATCGTAGGGTGCGAAGAAGAGTCTTTAAGTCCGTTTATCATTAAAGGCTCTCGCCCTACTTTTTTATTATTTACTATTTTTCATAAGTTGTCAATAGACCCTTGTTGTGATTCAGGCGGTACCTGGCTTGGTTTATATATCTTCCGTATCAACAAAAGTTATTTTGTACCCCAGAATCTCTGCAATAAGCAAAACTTCGTTGTATGTTATACTACCTCTAATAAGTTTATTTGAAAGATTATTGGAACTATAATTTTTTCCCATTTCCTCGGATAATAACTTGCAAAGTTCCTTCATTTTAATATTTTTTGCCGCTAATAACGATTTTATTTGTTCTCTGGCTTTCATACTCATGTTAATAATTATACTAATACGTGAAAATGTTGACAAATAAGTGTACAAGATATATAATTAAATCACTTATTAGTGAAATTTAACTCTGATTAGTGTGTTTATATTTTACATTTATTAATAATGTGAGGTAATTATGAGAAAAAAGCTATTTTTTGAATTTATAGGAGCAAGAATTAAATATTATAGAGAGAAAAACGAATTAACAATTGACGAATTAGCTTTAAAATCAGGTTTACGCAAGCAATATGTAGAAAGAATAGAAAGCGGAAAAGCTTATGGTCTTTCTACGACAAAATTTTTTAAAATTGCAGAAGCATTACAAACAACAGCCTCTATTCTGGTAAAGGGATGGGAAGAATTTGAAAGTAATTCTAATAAGTAGTGTGGAGCTTGCTCCACAAGCCTGTTTTGCAGGAAACATCTGCTTACCAAAAATTTTGTCGGACTTCCCCCTCCCTAACCCTCCCCGTTGGAGAGGGGATGCTCGTTGATGCTCGATTAAAGTAAGCAATACTTGTGAAGCAAGCTCCACACTACTATTCACTAAAACTGTAGATATTTCTGACGCTCGTGTCGTCCGTTCGCAAATCCGCTCTCCCCAAAGGGGCGAGGGAATGCGCACAGTCGTTCAATTAACGAATTTCTTTCGCCCTGTAAAAAATCACGTCTTTGCGGGGGATAATTTCAATTATGCGTTCTTTTTTGCCTGCTCTTCTTCAAACTTCTTTTCTTTATCGCCTTCATAAAGGAACAGAACAAACGGAAGAATGAATATTACCGCAACTGCATAATATCTGAACGTTTCAACATATCCCCATAAAGTTGCCTGCTGTCTTAAAAGATTATGTATTTGTGCCTGTGCCATATAAACAGCGGTTTGCGGATCAACAAGGGTCGAAAAAGAGCCTGCCATTGCCTGAACTCTTTCCGAAAAAACATGGTTTGTATCAGTTAAAAATTTGATTAACATATGCTGATGCGCCTGAGAAAATCTTGTAATCATTGTTGTTGCAATAGATGTACCGATTGCAGCGCCTGTATTTTTAAGAAGATTTTGAACACCCGCTGCATTTGTTTGAGCTTCCTTAGGCAGGGTTGCGCAGGAAATATTAGACAGTGGAACCATTGCAAGAATCATGCCAAGCCCAAAAACAAAGTTCGGAAATGCAATATCAGCTATAGAAATTGTTGTATTAATTTCACCTAACATTAAACCTGATATAGCAAGTGTTACAAGCCCTGCAATTACGACCGGACGTATGCCTATTTTAGAGACGCAAATTCCGCACAAAATTGACGCAAGCAAGCAGCCGGCTCCTCGCGGAACCATTGAAATACCGCTTAAAAAGGCTGTATAACCAAGCAGCGACTGAAGCATTGAAGGCAATATTGACGCCGAGGACATCATTACGCCCATCAATACAACCTGCCCCATTGTTCCGATAAGGAAATTGTGGTTTTTTAATATTGATAAATCAATTAAGCCGGTTTTGCTTTTACTCTTTTTAATTTGAATAAACACAAAAATCAGGAAAGAGATTGTAGATACTGTAAATAGTTTGCAAATCCACGGTGCACCGAACCAGTCTGCATCATTACCCTTGTCTAAAACGACCTGCAATGTCAGAAGCCAGAGTGCAAGGAAAAAGAAGCCCGACATATCCATAGTAACATTCTTTTGCTTTCTTGAATACGGCGGCTCTTCAAGATATTTGTGGGTTAAAATAAATGCTATTATACCAAACGGTATGTTTATAAAATAAATAAACGGCCATGACCAGTTTTCAGTAATCCAACCGCCGAGTGCCGGTCCCATAATCGGCGCTACAATTACCCCGAGACCAAATACTGCCATTGCTGCAGGAAGTTTTTCTTTCGGAAATATTTCAAAAATTACAGCCTGAACAACAGGGAGAATTCCGCCGCCGCCTGCACCTTGCAAAATTCTTGAGAAAAGAATCATTGCCATTGAATTTGAAATTCCGCATAAAACTGAGGCTATGGTAAAAATTACTATACTTAGCATAAAGTATTGTTTTCTGCCCATCAGTTTACTGAAGAAATCAACAGTCGGAATTACAACACCGCTTGCAACAAGATAGCTTGTAATAATCCATGTTGATTCATTATGGCTTATGGAAAAAGTTCCTGCCATATAAGGAAGTGCTACGTTTGAAATAGTTTCATCCAGAGCAAACATGAAAATTGAAATCATCAAAGGTATCATTGTTACCCAAGGATTTAATTTAAACTTCCACTCTTCTGTAGCAACTGCTGCTTCCTGCCCCATAATATGTTTCCTTTTACCACGTGTAGAAATATCAACACGTAAATTAAACCACACAAAATATTAATTTGCAATAGTTCATTAGTTGAATTTTATGTTGAATTTCTTTAGCGCGTCTTCCCTGATAGCCCTTAAACCTTCTATTGCCTTCTGGATATTAAAATCTAAATCAGAATTTGTTTTTTGAATATAATCATCCAGAATTTTACTTATTTGATTGTATACCTCCAGCCCCTTTTGCGTAATTTTGCTCTCCATAATAATTTTAGAGCCTTGATTAGCCGGCGCCCGTTCAATAAGCCCCTTTTGTTCAAGTGATTTCAGAAACTTGCCTGTATGCGCCCTTCCCTTCATTATCAGTTTTGCAAGTTCTATCTGAATAATTCCCGGATACATATATAAACAATCGAGAATTATAAACTCTTCCTGCGACACGGGAAAATTGTTCTGCTCAAAAAAGCATTTTGCTGCTTCGTGCAAAACTCTTGATGTTAATTCTAATTCATAAGGCAGAGATTTTGTATAATGTTCCAAACTTTTTTCCTTTATCTTTTATTAATTTTATTGTCGGGCTTCAATCCGACCTATATTTATATCTGGTGAATAGTGAGGAGTGAATAGTGAATAGAAAATTTTTATAAGTAGTCGTAGGGTGGGAAAAGCGTGAGCGTTCCCACCGAAGATTATTGCCAGGTTTTACCCAACCTGCATTTCTTGTCAAGTAGGATTGCGTAGCAAGCTCCACGCTGCTAACTGCCGGTCATTGCGAGACCCGTTAGGGTCGTGGCAATCCATTAGTTTTTGTTGGGTGAACCCAACATGCTTCACTTTTCTCTTGATCACCTGTTCACTTGGTCACTTGATCACTGTCTCCTCACAGAGCGCTTTCATTTCCTTTATTGCCTGTTCTAACCCGACAAAAATCGAACGAGCAATAATTGAATGCCCGATATTTAATTCTACAAGATTCGGAATTTCATGCATTCTGACAACGTTCTGATAATTCAACCCGTGTCCAGCATTTACTTTTAAGCCAAAATTTTGAGCAAAGATTGCAGCTCCTTTCAAGTCCTCAAAAGCTTTTTCTTCTTCTGTTGTTCCAAAAGCTTCCGAGTATCTTCCGGTATGAAGTTCTATAAAAGGGGCGCCGGTTTTTGATACTGCTGAAATCTGGTCAATATCAGGATCAATAAAAAAGCTTACTTCAATATTTTTTTCAATAAGCGGCTTTACAAACTCTATTGCTCTGTTCAATTGTCCTGCAACATCCAGCCCGCCTTCCGTTGTAAGCTCCTGTCTTTTTTCCGGTACAATGCAGACAGCATGCGGTCTGAGGCGGAGCGCAATCTCCTGCATTTCATCTGTCATTGCCATTTCCAGATTCAGGCGGACACGCGGAAGCATTCTGATTGCCTCAACATCAGCATCTTTAATATGGCGCCTGTCCTCTCTTAAATGAGTGGTAATTGATTCGACCTTACAGTCCTTGCAAATTCTTGCTGCAGCCAGAACATCCGGCTCGTTTCCGCCCCTTGCGTTTCTGAGTGTTGCAACATGATCTATATTTACACCTAATAACATTTTATTTGCTCCTTAATTCTTTGATTTTATTAATCTTCAATAATGCAGTATAAGTAGGCAGAATTGTAATTTCATTATCCGCCGAGTGGGAAATATATTCAACCGCTTTTTTAATTTCCGGAATAATTTTAATCTGACATTCCGGAATACCTGCGTATTTGAGCCTCAAAGCCATATCATTTGCCCTGATTCCCGATACAACAATTTCATGCTCATTTTTTGACAGCGTTTCAAATTCCGCATCCCAGAGCCATGAAACATCGCGTCCGTCAGCATAGTTGTCATTAATTATAATTAATAGATTAGAATCTTTGCTGACGGTTTTTAATACTTCGTTTGCGCCGATTGGATTTTTTATAAGCTGAATAAGAGTCCTTTTTCCGTTCAAATACTTAACCTCGCTTCTTCCGAAAGCGACTTTAAATGAACTCAAATGCTTTTCAATATCTTCAATTCCCAACTCAAGACAGAGCGCTATAGCCGCAAGAGCATTATATGCATTATAAAGTCCGACAAGAGGAATTTCATAAGTCTTATCAGTCTCCGAAGGGCAGGCTATATTTAATATTGAATAATCTTTATACAAAGTAACATCCGCACTGTATTTAGGTTCAGGTCTTCTGTATCCGCACTCGCAGTAATAATGCCCCTGCTGGGCAAAAAATTTCTTTTCGTATTTTAAAGCCTTTCCGCAAGGACAATTGAAGGTTTCTTCTGTAGAAGATTTAGACTTTAAGCTTTCATCCGCATAGTAAACATTTTCTATTCCGTAAAAAATCTTGTTTTTGCCCTCAAAAGAAGCTACAAGCGGATCATCCGCATTCAATAAAAGTTTTATATCCGGTTTCTTATTAATACCGTCCTGTATTAAACGTTTTGTTGTCGCAAGTTCTCCGTACCTGTCAAGCTGGTCACGGAAAAGGTTTGTCACAACAAGATAATCCGCATCAAATTGGTCATAAATCTTTGATAAATAAGCTTCATCAGATTCTATTACAGAATAATCCGTTTTGACAAAAGGATTTAAGGAAACCGAGAGAGCGTTAACTACACCCGTAAGCATATTTGCACCCATTGCGTTATTGATAACAGAAGCTCCGCTTTTTTTTATTAAGTGCGTTATGAGTCCGGAGGTGGTAGTTTTACCGTTAGTTCCGGTTACATTAATCTTTGTTTTTATATATTTATTGCATTTTTTAAGAAAATCCGGTGAGATTTTCAGCACAATCCGCCCGATAATCGAGGTTCCGGAAGAAAGTTTTGTTATACGTAAAAAACAACTTATGGTTTTTGCAAGTATTAACGAAAAATAAAATTTCATACCTCTCCTTTTTGTCTTCCTATAATAATTATAAAATAGAATCATATAATAATACAAATTGTTAAAAATAGCTTTTAATAAGTTTTTGTTAAACAGCTTTTCATATATCTTCATTTTTTCTTCTTTAAAAAACAAAGAAGAAAAAACGAAGCAAAAAAGAAGAAATATTGTTGTTTTGTATGCTCATAAGAGCATAGGATAAAATGGCTGCTTGCGGGCAAAGCCCGCACATCGCCCCTCGCTAAAAACGCTCGGCTGGGCTTTGCCGTTGTTAGAAATTGTTATATGGCAGTCGATGTAGTAGTGTGGAGCAAGCTCCACACTACTATTTTTATATTCTCAGTCACTTAGTCACTTAATCACTCAGTCACCCCTAAAATACATTTACCCCCTCAGGAGTATTTCTTTTTAGAAAATTATAGAATATAATCATATAATATTAGAAATTGGAAAAAGGTTGCGGTAAGTTTCCACGAAAAAACAGAAAAATGATTTTCACAATATTTACAGTTATAGTCTTTATTGCAGAGTTAATAATCGGATACACAATAATATCCGGTCTTATTAAGCTGGATATGAGAATCCTTGCGGCGAATGAATTTCTTGTTGAAGCAAATCCGAAAATCAAGAAAGTCGCCGAGCTTGTAAAAGCCATTTCTGAACAGATTGCAGAACTTACTCCTGTTTATGTGGAAAAATTTAGAGAACTTAGAAATAAAATAATGCTTGCCAAACTCGAAGGTCTTATAGCATTAATTTTATTTTGGAGTATTAATATTAAGGTGATAAAGAAAATCAGAAAAACAAAGGTGTTTAAATTAGCCGCCAGGGGTTTATCCCTCCTCAGTAGTGTGGTATAATAAACAAGCGGATATAAAGAGAAAAGAGGTATATTATGAGCAAAGATAAATCTTCATTCGGGTTTGGAATGGGGCTTTTAGCCGGAGTCGTAGGCGGACTTATTGCCGGTGTTCTATATGCGCCGCGTCCGGGGGCTGAAATGAGAGCTAAGGTTAAAGAAACAGTATATGATTTAGCCGAAAAGCATTCTCCTGCCGTAAATGAAGCAAAAAAACAGGCAATAGAATCAATAGACCTTTTAAGATATAAGCTTGAAAGGCAATATAAAAAGTTTTCGAACATGTTAAAATCAAAAAAAATGAGAAAAGCAAAAGAGCTTGAAGACGTATCAGACTACGACTTCAACTAAACAGTGTAGAGGAAAATAAATGGAAACAGCACAATTATATCATAGTTTAACTTTTCTGGCTTACGCAACCGGTGTTATTGTTATTTTAGCCGGCGGCATGCTTGTAAAAGTTTTGTTTGACCTGTCCAAACTTACCAGAAATGTGAATGAAACCGCTGAAATCGTGAAAGAGGAACTAACCCCGACACTCAAGAACATCAACAAATCTGTTGAAATCGTAAGCGGAATCATTATTAAAACAGACGAAGGGGTAAATAAAGTAAAAGATTTTATCAAAAAAACTCCTCTCAACCTTCTGTGTAAACTATCTTCCGCAACGGGAACCGTTGCAAAAGGGTTTATGAGCGGGCTTGGAACTGCGTTTAAGTTTTTTGCCAAAAAGAAGTAAACCGGATAGTCAATACAAAAAATAAAAGAAAAAGTTAAACTACAAAAGAAGGAGAAAATAATATGTCAGTAATGAAATTTTTAGCAGGCTTTGCAGTAGGCGCCGCTATAGGCGCAGTAGCAGGAGTACTTCTTGCTCCGAAATCAGGTGCGGAAACCAGAGAAATGATTGGTGAAATGGCTTCTGATGTTGCAAAAAAGACAGACGAAACAGTAAAAGATCTTCAAAGAAGAGCAGATAACATTGTTTCAGATGTGCAGGAAAAAAGTGAAGAAATCATGGGAAAAATTCAGGACATGCTGAATAAACAAAAAGAAGGCTTGGAAAATTAAAATAAGCCGTGAAATATTTTTAAAAGGAGCGCTCTAAGCGAGCGCTCCTTTTATATTAACACATTATATTATCACCCATCCTAACCTGCTTGGTTGACGGCGTTAAATGAGTCTCCGGGGAAGGAATACGCTCAACTTGGCGTTCTCCCTCCCTATATGAGGGAGGGGGGGGTGGGTGATATGGTTTTAAATCCACAATCCGCAAAATTATTTTTACCTAATATGCACCCTTCCTAACCTTCCCTCAAAGGGAAGGAATGCGCCCGACTTGGCGTTCTCCCTCCCTGTGTGAGGGAGGGTGGGGTGGGTGATAACTAGTTTATCCCAAATTCTTTTAACAAAATTTGATACACACCTTCAATATTATTGTCAATTTCATTATTCCAAAATCGTATAACTTTAAATCCTCTTGAACTTAGAAACAAACTTCTTTTTTTGTCATATTCAATCCCTTCAGGCACATTATGCTGTCCGCCGTCTATTTCAATTATTATTTTCTTTTCTCTGCAAACAAAATCTACAATATAAGGCTCTATTGGATATTGTCTTAAAAACTTATAACCGTAGAATTGTTTATTTCTAATAATATTCCAAAGTTTACGTTCCTGTTCTGTCAAGTTTTTTCTTAAATATCGAGCTTTTGTTTTTAAATCATCCATAAAGAAATTTTATCACAAAAGCACCCATCCTAACCTGCTTGGTTGACGGCGTTAAAAGAGTCTCCGGTTTTTGCTTACGCAAAAGACCTCCGCTCTCTGCCGTCAATCCGCTTCCCTCAAAGGGAAGGAATGCGCCCAACCTGGCACTCGCCCTCCCTATGTGAGGGAGGGCGGGGTGGGTGATAACTTATATTAGCCACTTTTTAGCGTTTTTATTTTTAATACAAAAAAAGACCTACGTTACCGTAAGTCTCTTTAAATTGCCCTTGGCCAGACTTGAACTGGCACCGAGGGAGAACCCCGATTGGATTTTAAGTCCAACGCGTCTACCGATTCCGCCACAAGGGCTTGCTATATTAATTTTTCAATAATCAAATAATAATATAAACATCCTGAGAAGTCAAACCTAAAAGAACTATTTGCGCAAGGTTTTCCATATCTGAATATAGCATGATAAAAATCAATTTACATAAGGGCTTTCAACCCCAGAATTATTAAAAGAATTCCGGCAAAAATTTCCAGCCCTTTTGTTGGAAGATGTTTTAGTTTTCCCCCGAAGAAAAAGCCGAGAGAAGAATTTACAAATGTCACAAAAGCTATAAGAAGAGCCGGTTTTAAAATCCGATTTCCGAAAAGCGAAAGTGAAATTCCTGCTGAAAACGCGTCTATACTCGTTGCAATTCCGACCAGAAGCAGACACTTAATGTCAATACAAAGCTGCCTGGATTTTTCCTTCTCAAACGCTTCAATAATGAACTTAACCCCGAGGTAAGTAAATATTAAACAGACTATCCAGCCGGAAAACGGTTCAATATAGGATTTTACAAATCCGGTGAGAAAATATCCGGCTGCCGGCATGATTCCCTGAAAAAAGCCGGTGCAGCAGGCAAGGAGCAAGGCATTTTTCAATCTTTTTTCAGTAAATATTAACCCGTACGAGAAAGATACAACGCACGCGTCGATTGATAAAGCTATAGCAAGCAGGATTATTGAAATATAAGACAATGTGAGCTCCTTTTAGTTTAGCGGTTTAGAAGTTTAGGAGTTGATAAGGAATTATAAAAATTAAGCACCATAATTTTTAATGTTCTTCTAAACTGCTAAACTTATCCTCTTCTCAACTTTTTAAAACACATCCGTTTTAATAGGATTTTTGAATTTTGTAATACTGCCCTGAAACAGGAGTTTTACTGTTCCGACAGGTCCGTTTCTGTGTTTTGCAATAATAATTTCCGCTTCACCCTTGTTTGCCGCTTTTTCTGCCTGCTCTTCATCTTCATTTGCGTTTTTGTAATACTCATCACGGTAAATGAACATTACAATATCAGCATCCTGCTCAATGGAACCGGATTCTCTCAAATCTGAAAGCATCGGGCGCTTGTCTGTTCTGCTCTCTACCGCACGGGATAATTGAGACAGCGCAATTATCGGAACATTAAGTTCTTTAGCCAGAATCTTCAAACCTCTTGAGATGCTTGAAATCTGCTGCATTCTGTCTTCTCTTCCCGTTCCTTCAATCAACTGTAAATAGTCGATTACAATCAACCCGAGATTTTTTTCAGCCATGGCAAGCCTTCTGCACTTGGCTCTCAAGTCAGTAATTGTACATCCTGCAGTATCATCAATATAGATAGGGGCTTCCGAAAAACTGTTCATTGCAACGGCAAGTTTTTCCCAGTCTTTTGCCTGCATATTGCCTGTTTTAAGCCTCTGGGTGTCAACTTCTGCTTCCGAACACAACAAACGCTGTACAAGCTGCTTCTTTGACATTTCTAAAGAAAATATTGCAACAGGTGTGTTAGCCCTCAAGGCAACATTCTGGGCAATATTAAGCGCAAAAGCGGTTTTACCCATTGCAGGACGTGCTGCAAGAATAATCAAATCCGACTTTTGCAGCCCGTTCATCATTGTGTCTAAATCATAAAAATTCGTCGGAACACCGGTCAATTGTCCTTTGTTATTATATCTTTCTTCGATTTCCGCATAAGTATCGTAAACAAGGTCTTTAATAGGAGCAAGAGCCTGGGAAGCCTTTTGTGAAGCTATATCAAAAATAAGCTTTTCCGCCTGCTCAAGTGACTCTTCTATCGGATTTAAGTCGTAACCTGAAGATACAATTTCTGAGCCGGCATTAATAAGTGAACGCTTGATAGCTTTTTCCTGAACAATTTTTGCATAATATTCAACGTTAGCGGTTGTTATTGTTTTATAACTCAAATCATTTATAAACGCTCTTCCGCCGACCAATTCGAGCTTCTGGTTAATATTTAAAATATCAGAAACCGAAACAATATCAATCTTATCCTCACCGTTATATAACTGGAGCATGGCTTCATAAACATATCTATGCGCCGGCTTGTAAAAAGATTCCGGCTTAAGATGTTCTACAACCTTGTTCATACACGCCGGGCTGACAAGAATTGCCCCCAGAATTGCTTCCTCTGCATCAATATTTTGCGGCATTAACTGTGATAAGTCTTCTGTTTGTCTTTTTTTATTGCTGCTTGCTAGTGACGTTGGCATAAATATCCCCTCCATTTAATTAGATTAACAGTAATAATAAACTTATTCAATTCTTTTTTACAAAAATTTAATAATTTTTACTCCTGCAAATGTATGAGATTTATTCAAAAATACTCAAGAAAAATAAAAATCAGCCGATAGGTTAGGTATGGAAAACCTTAGTGGTTTTTCATACCTCCTCCCCAAGTCTGGTAGCCGTTCTCTAAAGAAACGGCTTTTTTTTATGGAGGTAAATGGATTTTGAGAGTAAAGGGCGAGGCACGTAAGTACCGCGGCAATCCGTTTAGTTTTAGTCGGATTTTACCCACCTACGGTTCTACTGCTGCTGCAATCTCAGCGTCATTGCGAGGGAGTAGCCATTCAGCCCGAAGCAATCCGGAACAAATATGACAATTAAATTAAAATACACAGAGATTTTTTCAATGCCGGTTAATGGATTGCCGCAACCCTGACGGGTCTCGCAATGACCGCACACTGGTAAGCTGCAGTAGGTGTATGGTGAGAAAAGCGTTAGCGTTCCCACCGGAATAAAAAAGTTACTTGTGAAAAATAAATAGTTATTATAGTCTGACGTAAGTTTTAGAGATTCTTCGGGCTGACTCACTCTGAATAACAGCACTTTTGAAGGTAAACCTACAAGCTTACCGTCATTCAGAACCCGACAGCAATTCTGGGATGAAGAATCTCTATATTTTTTGTGAAAACTTTTTATTCTCTATTCACCACTCACTAAGTATAAAATTATACCAGAGCAGTTTCTACCTCGGAAGTATATCTGTCTACATTTCTTGCCCAGAAAGAGTTTACATTATCTCTATCTGTCGGGTCAGAACTAGGGCAGTATTTTGCATTTATTTGATACAATTTTGTAAGCGGACGCCCGTTATTGTTTACATAACCGGATTTTAAAAATCTTGCCATATCACTTATACATTCTGCAACAGAAGAATACGTTTTAAATGTTGTAGACCCCGGAATACGTACACCGCCAACGTTGTTCTTTTCTCTTGCATTTTTACTTTTACCGCCGCCGGATTCGTTCATTGCAATACCAACCAGTACAGAAGCGCTTATGCCGTATTTTTTCTGCGCATCTATAAATGCCTGTCCCTGACCTTCAAGAACGCCTTTGCCTTTAAGATATTTATTTAAATCCTCTGCCGTGCCATTATAAGGCTTAGTAATATCTCTTGTATAATCGCCGTAAACCTGTCTCATCTCAGAATCTGTCATCTCTGTCCAGTGTTTGCCTTTTAATGCTGCAAGAGACGAAGAACTTACAGAAGAACGTTCTGCAGAAGAAGCATGAGCAGCAGTTGAAGTTGAGGAGGTCCGGAACTCAATAGACGGAGTCTGTCCGATAAAACTAAAATTTGAATTCTGAATTGATGTAATCGGATTAGATGCCGTTGAACTTACAAATGTATCTCCCATACTAAAGTCTGAGTATGTCGGAGCAGTCCATTTATCCGGCGGGAAAAGTTCATTAATATCAATCTTCACATCCGGAAATTGAGGCATAGGAATACTTGGCATCAAAGGGAAAATGCTTACAGGTGACATTACATTCGGATAAGTATACATCATTGCAGGGAAAGGTGAAAAGCAACTGTTGAAAGGATTACACCAGCTATTGAAGGACCAGCCCCAGTTCATACAACCAAAAAACGGATTATTGTTAAATACTCCGTGCATAAAACCGTGTGTGAAATTGTTCCAGAAATTATGTGCGCTCATAAATATCCCTGTAATAGTCCTTATATATATAAAGTTTCTATCACTAAAAAAATTGACCTTTTGTAAACAAAAAGTTACATTTGCTCCCGATTTACCATATACCCTTTTTTTGTTATAATGAAATAACAGTAGAGAAGGAGAACTATGAACAAAAATCAATCAATCGGGATGTATGTAATCCTTGGTATTATGGTCTTAGCGTTTATTTCAATGCTTTTTTCAGGACCGACTTCCAGTACACAGGAATTGTCTTACACAAACTTTATACAAAAAGTTGAAAATAAAGAGATTAAAAGTGTTGATATAGGAAGAGATTCTTTAATTGCTCTTCCCGTAAACCAGCCGGAGGCAAAAAAGTCTAATACAAATCCTTTGTATGGAGAAGTAAAGCCGCCAAAATTACAGTACAAAGTTCTTCTTCCGGAAAACTCAGATGTACTTGCAAAACTTGAAGAAAACAATGTTGAGATTAATGCTAAGCGTTCAAGCGATTCAAGTTCGGCTTTTTCAATGGGGTCATCTCTTATAACGATACTTCTTGTATTAGGTTTTATTATGCTCATAATAAAATCAATTCAGGCAGGTGGCGCTCAGGCAATGTCTTTCGGGAAAAGCAGAGCCAAAATGCTTATGGATAACAAAGTTAAAACAACATTTGCCGATGTTGCCGGTATTGATGAAGAGAGAAAAGAACTTGAAGAAATTGTCGATTTCTTAAAACATTCCGACAAATACGTAAAACTCGGCGCAAAAATTCCAAAAGGTGTTCTCCTTGTGGGCGCTCCGGGTACGGGTAAAACACTTATGGCAAAAGCAGTTGCTGGAGAAGCCGGAGTTCCGTTCTTTTCAATAAGCGGTTCGGACTTTGTTGAAATGTTTGTAGGTGTCGGTGCTTCCCGTGTCAGAGACTTATTTGAACAGGCAAAGAAACACCAGCCTTGTATTGTATTTATTGATGAAATCGATGCCGTAGGACGCCAGAGAGGTGCAGGCTTGGGCGGCGGACACGATGAAAGAGAACAGACACTTAACCAGCTCCTTGTTGAAATGGATGGTTTTGATGAAAATACGAATATAATTATTCTTGCGGCAACTAACAGACCGGATATCTTAGATAACGCACTGTTACGTCCGGGAAGATTCGACAGGCAAATCGTTATCAATAAACCTGACGTTCTCGGAAGAGAGCAGATTCTTAATGTTCATGCTAAAAATAAACCGCTTGCAAAAGAAGTGGATTTAAAAACTCTTGCAAAGCGTACACCGGGATTTACCGGTGCAGATTTACAAAACCTTCTGAATGAAGCGGCTTTACTTGCGGCAAGGCATGATAAATCGGAAATAGAAATGCCTGATTTGGAAGAAGCTATTGATAAAGTTATGGCAGGACCTGAAAAGAAAAGCAGGATTATATCAGACGAAGAAAAAGAAAACACAGCTTACCACGAAGTCGGGCATGCTCTGCTTGCAAAACTTCTTAAAAATTGCGATCCTTTACACAAAGTTTCCATCATTCCGAGAGGAATGGCACTCGGTATCACGCTTACGCTTCCAGAAAAAGACCATCTTACAATGCGTAAGAACCAGCTTCTTGACAGAATTACAATGATTCTCGGCGGACGTGTCGCAGAAGAACTTATCTATGGGAAGGATAATGTTACAACAGGCGCATCGAATGACTTAGAAAAAGTTTCCGCGCTTGCAAGAAGCATGGTTACTACATACGGTATGAGCGAAAAAATGGGGAATCTCGCTTACGGAAAAGAGCAGGAACATATATTTATGGGTAGAAATTTCGGTAACACAAGAGACTTTTCGGAAGAAATTGCTGCTGATATTGATAAAGAAGTCAAGAAAATTGTTGATAAACAATACGAAGAAGCTAAGCAGCTTTTGAATGACAACAGAGATATGCTTGAATATATTTCTAAAAACCTGCTTGAAAAAGAAACTCTTGATGAAAAAGAGTTTGAGGATTTGATGAATGAAGTCAGGAACAAGCGCAATTCTGAAAGTGAGCAAGAGGGGTAAAGGGGGATTATTTTATTAGTGACTGAGTGATTAAGTGACTAAGTGACTGAGAAAGGAATAAATTAATGTCGGTTTGGTAAAGATATGTAGGTCAGGCTATGTCTGACAAAAAATTATAGAGATTCTTCGGGCTGACACCCTCAGAATGACGGCACACTGGTAGGTTATATTACCAAAATTAACAATTGACAATTGAATAAAGATTATAAAAAATTAACAAGTTTACGCATAGAAATATGAAAATGTAGGTGGGTGAAACCCAACAAAAACTAAGTTTTTGTCGGGCTGAAGCCCGACCTATATTTCAATTCCTTCCCCTCGCCCCTTGTGGGAGAGGGAGCAGCCGTTCTTGAGCCGGAAGGCGAAAGTTACGGATGCGGGTGAGGGGTTTCCCTCGTTTGGATTGCTTCGGGCTGAATGGTTGTCCCCTCGCAATGACGCCAAACTCGTAGTCAGTATATAGGTCGGGCTAAAGCCCGACAATAACTAAACATAGGAGATTATAAATGGACAGAGAAGAGCTGATATTTCAAGAATACAAGACATATTGCGAACAAAAAGAAAATTTTATTGACAGAAATTTTAATACTAATAAATTCTATATGGCAGCAATTTTTGTGATAATAATTGCCATGATATATACAGGAAACGTAGTTTTCATAAATTTAATCACCGCAACTCTGGTTTTTGCGCTTTTAGGTGTTTCAATAAGCGCTTTGTGGTGGATGAATGTTGATTCTTACAACACACTTATTAAAATCAAGTATGCAAATGTTATAGAAAAAATTGAAGAAAAATTTCCTGTAAAACCATTCACTGACGAATATCAGGGAATTGACGAATACAGAGGTAAAAAAGTTTTTATGTTTTCTGATATTCAAAAACTTATTGCGGCAATTTCAGCTTTATTTTTCTTTGCAATTTGTGTAAGCGAGATATCACCGCTTGTTATGGCAGGGTTTAATAAGTTTCTGGATCTTGCAGTGAAAGTCAGAGGGGGAATTTAGCGGAGTTTAGAAGAGGATAAGTTTAGAAGTTTAGAAGAAGTTTACCGGTAGTTTATAAGTGAATACAAAATCTTCTCAACTTCTAAACTGATAGCAGCTTGCCGCCCAAAATAATAAGGAGAGATAATGAGCCGACAGAAGGAATACGGAGCAGCATTAAACTGGAATTATGTAATAGTCTCTATTGTAGTATTTGTAATACTAACAATACTTGTACTTTATATGCCGGGATTGACAAAATTCGATTCAAATGTTCTGCACTCAATCAGGCTTGCGCTCTCGCCTTATCCTGTTTATATTGCAACTTTTATAACGGAGTTTGGACGTTCTTACCACATGATCTGGCCTCAAATTGCTGCAGGAAGCGTGTTAATCTCTGAAAAGAGATATATGAAAGCTTTTCTTTTGATATTTTTCACTCAGGCAACTTATGTTCTTACGGATGTTATAAAGAATTTTGTATGCCGCGAACGCCCTTGCGTATACTCGGGCTTCAGTTTCCCGTCAGGACACTCTTCAACTACAATGTGTTTTTACGGAATTTTAATTTATCTTGTTCTGCATTATGCAAAATCCGATTTCTGGAGATATTTTTTAACAACTCTGTTCGGGGTATGGATTCTGCTCGTGGGAATTTCCCGCCTCTGGCTCGGAGTTCATTATCCTGTTGACGTTATAGCAGGAATGTTTCTCGGATTTATGATGGTTAATTTATTTATTATTGTATCAAAAGCCCTGAGCAAATAGAATAGAGTTTGGAAGGAATTAAAAACTATTCCTGTTTACCCGCCAACAACTTTGAGCATATATCTTGTACAATCTTTAGAATTATGGCACCGCTTTGCAATCTTCCAACACTCATCTGTAACTTTTTTGTAAGCTTTTTTATCTTCCAGATAACTCTCTATTTTAAAAATTAAGTCCGAAAAATCTTCATAAAAAGGTAAATGTCCTTCAAACAAAGCAAGTTCTTCTCTGTAGTCACTTATTATAAGCCTTTTGCATGCTACAGTTTGAAATGTTCTGTAATTTAATGAAGATATTCCCTGGGAATGCATATTAAATACAATTTTAGAATTGTTTATAGCTTTTGCCATATCTTCTTCATTATCAATAAAGCCGCGATAACACAGATCAATTAGTTCCGGATAAATTGCTCTATTTCTTGCATCCTGATAGTGCCTGTCAATTGCAAACCACGCTATATTAAGACTCGGGAGCTTGTTTACAAGCTCTTCAAAAAAACTCAGCCGGTAGTCAGTATCCAGCCTTCCGGCAAACATTACATCATATTCAGGTTTGACACCCAGATCTTTATATACATCAAAATTTACAAAATGCGGAAGGTAAGTTATATTTTTAAATGATTCATAACTTGTCAAAACTTTATCCCAATAAAAAGTATAATTATCCTCCTCTTCAAGACAAGGAAGATATTTTTCCCACTCCGGACCGGATGTTTTACTCCTCAAATCATCAGAAAAGTAGTTGATAGAAGGAACCTTTAGATTATAATCCGCCTTAATTTTTAAACCGGAATAATCATACCCGCAAATATAATCAAATTTCCTTCTTAAAACCTGTTTAAGATTTTTATCAAATAATTCATCAAAAACAATAACATTGCAGTCATTTTGCTTAAAACCATCAATAATACTGCTCATGGTAAGCCTTCCGCCGATACTTTCCGGAAGAACTGCTAAAATCTTTTTCTTGCTCTTTCTCATTCTGATATTATTTTAACATTTTTAATTTAGCTTTACAAGGTAAGCTGCTTTTTGTATACTAAAAGTGAAATCTTGTGAAATTTCAAAAGTTTTTCTTGGGGTTTCTGCCCCGAACTATAAAACTTGGAACAGAAAACGTAAGCGTCTGTAGCTCAGTAGGATAGAGCGGAGGTTTCCTAAACCTTGTCTGCCGTGGGTTCGACTCCCTCCAGGCGCACTTACTTTTTTATAGTAAAAAGGGAGTCGAACCCGCATTCTTGCACAGCAAGAACGGGCTTCTTATCTCTCGCAAAACGTGGCGTTTAGTCACCTTTTGCTCGGCAGAGTCTTCAGGCACACTTACTTTTTTACTAAAAAAGTAATAATTTTTCTTCTATACAAAATGCTGCTTTGCTATTTTTTAGTCGCCCTAAGAGCATTCAATATTGCAATAAGAGAAACTCCGACATCTGCAAACACCGCTCCCCACATTGTCATCATACCGAACGCACCGAGCGCGAGAAATGCAGCTTTTACTCCGAGTGCAAATACGATATTTTGTTTAACTATTACCATTGTTTTTCTTGAAATTTTAACAGCGTCGGCAACTTTAGACGGCTTGTCGTCCATAATTACTACATCCGCCGCTTCAATTGCCGCGTCAGAACCTAATCCGCCCATTGCAATCCCGACATCGGCTCTTGTAAGAACAGGCGCATCGTTAATGCCGTCACCTGCAAATATTACACTGCCTTTAGCCTCTTCGATAACCTCTTCGACTTTATTTACCTTATCCTCAGGCAAAAGCTCAGCATAAACTTTATCTACTCCAAGCTCCTGACGTACTTTTTCAGCAGTCTTATACGTATCTCCCGTCAAGATTTCAGTTGAAACTCCGAGTTTTTTCAAATCACATATTGCTTCTTTTGAATCCTCTTTTACTTCGTCTGAAATTACAATATACCCCTCATATTTTCCGTCAACTGAAACGTATACAACAGTTCCGTCCCTGTCTGCAGGCTCGCATCCGATAAATCCTGCATTACCGGCCAGAACTTTTTTACCGTCAACTTCAGCTTCTACCCCGTGTCCGGCAATTTCTCTTACATAAGAAAGTTCCGGAACTCCTTTACCGTATTCTTTTCTTATTGCGGCTGCAATCGGATGGGATGAAGCGCTTTCTGCATAAGCAGCATATTTTAAAAGTTCAGGATTCTCTGAAACAATCTCAGTTACTTTAAATACACCCTTTGTCAGAGTACCGGTTTTGTCAAAAAGAACTGCAGAAGGGTTTGCAAGAGTTTCGATAAAAGTACTGCCTTTGATTAATATACCCTGCTTTGAAGCGCCTCCGATTCCGGCAAAAAAGCTCAACGGAATTGATATTACAAGCGCACACGGACAGGAGATTACAAGAAATGTCAATGCTCTTGCGACCCAATTTCCCGGAACTGATAAAGCCCATGGTACAAATGCAATTAAAGCCGCAAGCCCGACAACTGCCGGAGTGTAATATCTTGCAAATTTTGTTATAAAGTTTTCGGTTTTTGCTTTCTTAGAAGAAGCGTTTTCTACAAGCTCAAGAATTTTTGAAACGGTAGATTCGCCAAACTCTTTAGTTACACGGGCTTTTAAAACCCCGTCAAGATTAATACAGCCGCTTATTACACTATCTCCGGTTTTTACAGTTCTCGGAGCAGATTCACCAGTAAGCGCGGAAGTGTCAACTGACGCAAGCCCTGATATTACAACCCCGTCAAGCGGAATTTTCTCACCCGGCTTAACTGTTATAACATCTCCAACTTTTACTGTATCAGGCGCAACCTTTTCCCCGCCAAGGTTTGCATAATCAGGTCTTATATCCATAAGTTCCGCAATTGAATGACGGGACTTTTCAACGGCTCTGTGCTGAAAATATTCGCCAATCTGATAAAGAACCATTACCATAACCGCTTCCGGATACTCTTTTATCGCAAGCGCTCCGACTGTTGCCGTACTCATAAGAAAATTCTCATCAAAAACCTTACCTTTGACAACATTTTTTGCAGCTTTATACAAAACATCAGCCCCCGCAATTACATAAGCTAAAGCAAAAAGCGGTTTAAGCTTAAACCCGGCTGCAAAAATAAGCAGTGACAAAATAATTCTTCCGACAACATAAGGGTCGTGTTTGTGGTCATGTTCGTGTTCGTCGTGGTCGCACATTTTAAGCACCTCTGTTTAGTTGAATTGCGGAAAAGTTGAATAGTTATTTAATTCAATCATCAATTTTCCTTATATTCATATTATAGTTGAACAACTGTTCAACTGTCAAGAGAGAAGAGGGGTGATTTTAACAATTTGTTACAATAGTTTGACATTTGAGCAACTATTCAACTATAATTGAAATATGGAGAATGTTGATTTAGATACAGTAAATAAAGTTAAGCCTAAAATGCCTGATACAACGTTGTTGTACGAGCTTTCCGATTTTTTTAAGCTAATGGGAGATTCAACCAGAATCCGGCTCTTGTGGGCACTTGAAGAAAATGAAATGTGTGTCGGAGAGCTTGCACTTCTTCTCAATATGACAAAATCCGCAGTTTCACACCAGCTTAAGGCTTTAAGGAGTGCAAAACTTGTCAAAGCGCAAAAGAGGGGCAAAAACGTATTTTATGCGCTTTCTGACCATCACGTAAGAACCGTTCTGGAAATGGCACTTGAACACGTTGCCGAGTAGGAGAGTTTAAGTATAGTCGAGGCGGGTATTTTTATTTTCCGGTTTGTGAGGTATTATAAGCGGGTAGTGAAGAAAGATTGACAACTGAATAAAATAGATTGGGTTGAAGTTCAACCTGTTACTACTTAATCCACTTGATCACCTGATCACCTGGTCACTTGATCACTTCAAAAAAGGAGACCTTATGAACAGAAATATTATCATCATTTTACTAATTTTTCTTGTACCGCTTGCAGTGTACTTCGGGCTTACAAGAGACAAGCTGACAACTCTGCCTTCTATAGCTTCGGAAGGGGCGCAGGTTATTAAATTTTCATCTCCTATGTGCTACGAATGTCAGGAACTGGAAAAGGTATTTGATGAAGTGTTCCCTAAATTTGAGAAAGATGTTACACTGAGAAAAATTGATGTGACTCAAAAAAGCAAAGATACAAAGGCTTTAATAAGAGAATATGAGGTTAAACTTGTACCGACTACCGTGTTTAAAGACAAAGACGGAAATACAACAAGACGTATTGAAGGCAATATGCAGCCTCAAATATTAGAAAACTATTTAAAAGAGATTACAAATAATGGATAATCTGGTACAAATATTTTCGACAAACTCAACCGGATTGGGTGTCTGGGCATTAATGTTTGCAGCATCTTTAGCAGGCGGGGTAATTGCATCTATCTCTCCCTGTTCGCTTGCAATGCTGCCTTTGATTGTCGGGTATGTAGGCGGATATTCTAAAGAAACACCTTTGAGAACTTTTGTTCAGTTATGTTTCTTCATTTTTGGAACCGCAATAGTATTTTCTATTATCGGTATAATATGCGCTGTAACCGGAAGCGTTTTCGCTTCGACTATGGGCGGATATTTCACCCTCATTATGGCGTCACTTTTGCTTGTGATGGGGCTAAAGCTTACGGATATATTAGACTTTGACATGCCGGTAATAATAAAAGCAATGCCGTCAAACTCCACAAACTCACTGTTTTTGTATCCGGTTTTATTAGGTATAGCTTTCGCGCTTGCCGGAACTCCATGCTCAACACCGATTTTAGCGGGAATTATGGCATTTGCGGCAATGGGGAAAAATTTGTGGGCTGCTGTTATTATGCTGTTTCTCTTTGCTCTCGGGCAAGGTTTGATTCTGATTGTGGCAGGCTTATTCACCTCTGGAATAAAAAATCTGAAAAAATTTGCGGGATTTTCGGAAATATTACTCAAAGTGAGCGGGGTTTTACTAATACTGGTTGCGATTTATCTTTATTACAAAACTTTTGCACCTTTAATTTAAAAGCCTGTTTTCAATAATTTCCGCAGCAATCCGGATGCAGTTTTCACACGGGCGTTCTTTATAGTATTGCTCTGTACGCCTAGATGGTTCTGGCGAATCCGCCCCCTCCGGCAGTCCCAGAAGTTCACGGCAGATTATTGAGCCGCATTTTGATTGAAATTCTTTTCCAAGCTCCTGTATCAAAGCGTAATGAGCACCTTTGATTTCATCATCGTTCGGCGCGGTGTACCCTCTTAATAAGCCGGCTATCATAAACATCGAACTTACAGCTCCGCAAACTTCCCTTAGCCTGCCCATCCCGCCGCCAAAAGAGGAAGATAGCTTGAGCGAAGTCTCTTTATCAAAATCGGTTACATCTAAAAAAGCAAGAAAAACTGCCTGAGCGCAGTTATATCCTTCTCTAAAATTTTTACAAGCTTTGTCTGCATATATTCCCATAAAAATATTTTAATCGAAAAATGAACAATAAAAAATAAAAATCGTTAATGTAGTGTAGGTTGAAAACTTAAAAAAAAATGATATTATAATCAGGAACATAGTCCTGAAACGTAAAGGAGAGTATTTATGACAGAAGAAAACAAAATCGAAGAAGAACACAAATGCTTTTGCCGGAGCAAAAGTTTTAAAAAGTTTTTGATTACAACTTGCGGAACATTTGTAGGCGTGTTTCTGGCATTATGCCTGTTTGCAGCAATTCACAAACCGCCGATGCCGGCTCCAATGCCGATGGCTCCTTGCCCTTGTGCCGGTTATCACCAGATGATAAGACCTTACGGTCCGCCGCCACATCACCATCATTTTGATAAAGGTCACAGAGGTGATTTCCACAAGAAAATGATGAAACAACGAATGGAACATCAAGGACCGGGACCTGTTCAAAGGATTGATGACTAATTGGTAAGGCGGAAACTTTTATAAAAGTTTCCGCCTTTTTGTCCCATACTCTTGAAATTAAAAAATGTTTATGAGAAGATTAACTGGTGACAATTGAATAGGTTCTAATTTATGGCAAGGTAGCTCCCCGAGTGAGTGGAACGAACGTAATATAGAAAACGTGAGAGCAGCGCTCAAAGCAACTGAGCCGGTAACAATTAAATAAACGATTATGGCAAGGTAGCTCAGTTGGTGAGAGCGCACGGCTCATACCCGTGAGGTCGAGAGTTCGAATCTCTCCCTTGCTATTTTTTATTGACTGCTAACGGGTAATTCGCCGTACGCAGATTTTCTAAATCCCATTCGCGCCGGACTCAGGGTTTCGTCCGGCTCTCTTGGAGCGCACGGCTCCCTCTCGCAAAACGATAATCAATCGTTTTGCTTCGGCACAGTCCATGAGGTCGAGAGTTCGAATCTCTCCCTTGCTATTTTTTATTGGTGAGGTCGGTTGGACTGACCCAATTACTTAAAAAGTAGTGTGGAGCTTGCTCCACAAGCATTGTGTAAATTTTTATCTGTTTTTATAATTCAAATTTTGTGGAGCAAGCTCCACACTACTGATGTTTTTAGGGAACACATAATTATATCCCGCCAATAATTCCGGTAATTATAATCAATGAGTTGCTAACTACTTTTTCTTTAAATATTTCCCCGTAAGACTTTCCTTGCAGTCAATAATTTCTTCCGGCGTTCCTGACACAACTATTTTCCCGCCGTCTTCGCCGCCTCCGGGTCCCATATCTATTATGTAATCAGCATTTCTTATTACATCTAAATCGTGTTCAATAACTATAACAGTTGCGCCGCTTTCTATAAGTTTTTGAAACACTCCGATAAGCGAGCGTACATCCAGAGGGTGAAGTCCTATTGTCGGCTCATCAAATACAAAAACAGAATCTTCCTGCCTGCGTCCCATCTCGGAAGCCAGTTTCAGTCTCTGCGCTTCGCCGCCGGAAAGACTCGGCGTTGCTTCCCCTAAAGTTAAATACCCCAGCCCTAAGTCTTTCAATACCTGAAGTCTCTGCCTTACGGTATTTAAATCTTTGCAGGCAATAAGTGCATGATTTATATCCATTGCCATAATTTCCGGCAGTGAATACTCTTCTTTTGCTTTATTTACGTACTTTATGCTTTCTGCCTGTTTAGAATACCGCGAACCTCTGCAGTCAGGGCAGGCAACTTCCACATCCGGCAAAAACTGGACATCAAGGCTTATGCTTCCGGTACCGTCACATGTAGGACAGCGGAGCGAGCCTGTATTATACGAAAAACCACCGGCTTTATAGCCTGCTTCTTTAGCAGCCGGAGTTCTTGCAAAAACTTTTCTGAGTTCGTCGTGAACATTTGCATAAGTTGCAACAGTTGAACGGATATTTATTCCGATCGGCGTTGCATCAATAAGTTTTACCTGTTTAATACCTTCTGCTTCAATGTTTTTAACATGCGCCGGAAGCGGCTTTTCGGAAATTTTGTTTTCAAGTGCAGGTATAAGACTTTCCAGTACAAGGGTGGTTTTGCCGGAGCCGGAAACACCTGTAATTACTGTCAATCGTCCTTTTGGAATCCGGACTTCAAGAGGTTTTACGGTGTGAATAGAGGAAGTCGAAAGATTAATTTCACCGTTTTCAAACAATTCATTTTGTTTTGCTCTTGTGCGGATTTCTGTCTTTGCAGTTCCGGAAAGAAAAGGCGCAATTTTTGAGCTTTTGCTTTTGCTAATTTGAGGAATAGTTCCCTCATTAATTACTTCTCCTCCGTCAAAACCGGAATCAGGACCCATTTCAATAATCCAGTCTGATTCAGACAGGATTTGAGTGTCGTGGTCAACCAGAATAACGGAATTTCCGTCTGATACAAGGTCGTGCATAACTGCATTCAAGCCGGTAATATTTGCAGGATGCAGACCGATAGACGGCTCATCCAGAACGTACAGAACTCCTGTAGTACGGTTTCTGACAGAACGCGCAAGCTGCATTCTCTGCCGCTCTCCGGTTGAAAGTGTTGAAGCCGCGCGGTCAAGAGAAAGATATCCCAGCCCTAAATCCATTAAGCGTCTTGCAGTTGCCTGAAAAGATTCGCAAATAGATTCAGCCATCGGGCGCATTTTCTCCGGAAGCGACTCCGGAACTCCGCCTACCCATTTTACAAGCTCCGAAAGCGTCATCTCGCAAGCTTTATCAAGTGAGATTCCTCTGAGTTTCGGCGCTCTTGCGGCTTCTGATAAACGCGTACCATGACATGCAGGACAAATATCTTCTTTCAAAAACTTTTCAACACGCTTCATGCCGGTCTCATCTTTAACTTTCTTAAGCGCATTTTCTACGGTATAAACGGCGTTATAGTATGTAAAATCAATTTCTCCCGCCTGATTTGAGTTTTTTGCTTTGTAAAAAATATGTTTTTTCTCTGCAGGTCCGTGGAAAACAATTTCTCTTTCTTCTTTTGTAAGCTCCCTAAACGGAACATTTGTACGCACGCCCATCTCACGGCAAACATCCGTCATAAGCGACCACATCAGAGAGTTCCACGGTGCAACTGCGCCTTGGTCAATCGTAAGTGATTCGTCAGGTACGAGGGTTGATTCATCGACAGTTCTTATTGTTCCGACTCCGCCGCAGCGCTCGCATGCGCCCTGAGAGTTGAAAGCAAGCTCTTCTGCCCCCGGAGCGTAAAAATGCGCGCCGCATTCAGGGCAAACAAGCTCCTTTTCTGCCGCAACGGCAAGGGTTGGTTCAAGATAATGTCCGTTAGGGCATCTATGGCTTGCAAGTCTTGAGTACATAAGCCTCAAACTGTTTAAAAGCTCCGTTCCTGTTCCGAAAGTGCTTCGTATTCCCGGAACTCCGGGACGCTGGTGGAGTGCAAGCGCTGCCGGCACGTATAAGACTTCATCTACGCGGGCTTTTGCAGCCTGAGTCATACGGCGTCTTGTATATGTGGATAAAGCTTCCAGATACCTTCTTGAACCTTCGGCATACAAAACTCCGAGTGCAAGCGAGGATTTTCCCGAACCCGAAACTCCGGCTATTCCTACAATTTTATTCAGCGGAATATCGACATCAATATTCTTTAAATTATGTACTTTTGCCCCGCGTACAAGTATTTTATCCGGCTGTATGTTTTTCCCCATATAAAACCTGCCCCCCAAAAATTATATCATAATTTTTTGTATGGTATAATCTACTTATGAAATATCCGAACTTAGAAAAACTGGTTGATATAATAGCTGTATTAAGGAGCGAAAACGGATGCGAGTGGGACAGAGAACAGACTCATAAAACTCTGCGCCCGAATATGCTTGAAGAAGCTTATGAAGCTGTAGACGCAATTGATGACGGGGATATTGCGAACCTCAGAGAAGAACTCGGAGATGTGCTTCTGCAAGTAGTTTTGCATTCACAAATAGCAAAAGACAACGGTGAATTTGATATAGAAGATGTTGCAAAAGAATTAAGCGACAAACTCATTCACAGACATCCGCATGTTTTCGGGAATCAAAAAGTCAATTCGACTCAAGAGATTTTAGATAACTGGGACAAACTAAAAAAAGAAGAAAAGACTTACAGAAAATCCGTTCTGGACGGGATATCAAGAGCACAATCAGCTTTAATGGCAGCGCAAAAAATCAGCAAGAAAGTTGTAAAAGTCGGGTTTGAATGGGATTCTGTAGAAAGTTTAAAAGATTGTATAAAATCCGAATACAAAGAATTTGAAGAAGCGGTTAAGACAGGTGACAGAGAAAAAATGGAAGACGAGATGGGAGATATTTTCTTTGCAACCGTTAACCTTGCAAGATGGTATAAAATAGATGCGGAACAGGCGCTTTTGAGAGCAAATAAAAAATTCACAAAACGGTTCAGAAAAATGGAAGAAATTAAAGAAAAGCCGTTTGAAGAGTATACTTATGACGAATTTAACGATTTGTGGAAACGGGCTAAAATCTTAGTCAGGGATGAAAGTAATTCATAGAGAAGGAGTTTTATTTATGAAAAAATTGACAGCAATTTTATTTTTATTGACAGCATTTGCAATTCCTGTACTTGCAGCTGATAAAGAAAATGAAATTACAACCGTTTGCGCAAATCATATTCTTGTTCCGACAGAGATGGAAGCTATTAAACTTAAAAGTGATATAAAAAGTTTTGAAGATTTTCAGGCTTATGCAAAACTTTATTCAACCTGTCCTTCCGGACGAAACGGCGGTGATTTAGGCTGCTTTGAAAGAGGGCAGATGGTAAAACCGTTTGAAGATGCGGCATTTAACGGAAATATCGGAGAGGTTTCAAATCCTGTAAAAACGGATTATGGATATCATCTCCTCTGGGTAACAAAGAAATATTAAAGTATGAAAAATAAAATCCTTGCAAATCTGGCATTATTAATGACCGCCCTTATCTGGGGGCTGTCGTTTGTTGCACAACGCGAGAGTATGGACCATATAGGTCCTTTTACGTTTAATGCGGTAAGGAGCTTTTTAGGCTGTCTGAGTCTTTTACCGTTGATTTTCTGGGTAAAAATATCCCGTCCTGATAAACGTACAAGAAGGATGAAACGGTATCAGCACATAAATCTTGCAAGGGCAGGAATCGGCTGCGGGCTGGCTCTTTTTACCGCAATGAGTATCCAGCAATACTGTATGCAGTATGTAACCGCCGGAAAAGCAGGATTTATAACCGCGCTTTATATAATTTTTGTTCCTCTGATTGCGGTTTTGCAGGGTAAAAAACTGGAAAAAAATATTATCCTCAGTGTAATTATTGCAGTTATAGGATTGTATTTTTTATGCTACAAACCCGGAGGCGGATTTAATATCTATGACTTTTTCCTGCTGATAGGCGCATTCTTCTACGGGCTCCAGATTCTTGTTGTAAATTATTATTCGGAAAAAGTTAATCCGATAAAAGCTTCGTGCGCCCAGTTCTTTGTAGTCGGAGTAATGTCTCTTCTTCTGACCGCAATGTTTGAACACCCGACTTTATCCGGAATTATCGACTGCAGGGTTTCAATATTTTATGCCGGCGTCTTAACCTGCGGGGTTGCTTACACACTCCAGATTTTCGGACAGAAAAACACCCGCCCTGTTATTGCCTCCCTAATATTCAGCCTTGAGTCCGTATTTGCGGTAATCGGAGGAGCGCTAATCCTCGGCGAAACAATGGTTCCAAAAGAAATCCTCGGTTGTGTATTTATGATAACCGCCGTTATCTTATCCAATTTTAAATTAGACAAAAAAATTAATTAGAATTCTTAATACTAAAAAGGAGAAGTTAAATTACTTCTCCTAATAAACTTTTTTATTTTTTAATTTAAACCTAACTGGCTTCTGTAGAATCCGTTGCTTGCAATCTTTTGTTCAACAAGGTTGTTGTCGGAAGATGAAGCTAAATATAAACCGCTCAATTTGTCTAATCTTCTTGTAAGTTTGCTGTCAGGATAAGTTTTTGATGCAACTTTTAATCTTGTCCAGCAGGAAGCTTCTTTCTGGGTAGCAAGTGTTTCTTCTTCTAAATCTGCACTGTAGCCTGTATGGTAGCTTTCGTGCGCAATCAGGCATGCAATTTGCTCGGCAGGAGCATTCTTGTATGCTGAATTAATCAAAATAACTCTTGTTCCAAAGTTATTATATGTACTTACGGCAAAAGCATTTTTTCCGTTTGTAACCATTGTAAGGTCATCAAACTTAATTCTCATTCCGTACTTCTGGAGATTTCTGAAAACATCCTGCTCTCCTGCCTGTTCAAGAACTCTCATTGCAGCTATAATTTTAGCATCTGATGAAAATGTCTGAATACGGTATGCCATTGCCTGCTGGTTAATACTTAAAAACAAAAACGCTAACAACACTAATACTACTTTTTTCACGATTTAAAACTCCTAATCAACTTCTTTCCTATGTGTGTGTTTACGGCTCGTTTTTCGGAATCTTTAGCGTTTTGCCTCAGGTTTGTTACAAAACTTTATAAAACTCAATAAATCTTAGAAAAAATACGGCTGAAACCCGCGTATTATCAGGGTGGTTATTTTAAATTACAAATTTTAAGATATAATAAGAACAAATAAGGTAAATTAGTGTAATTTTACATTTCTTAATAAACGGAGGATTTATATGAATCGTATTTTCTGGAAAAGGCTTGGTATACTTACATTAGGGGTGATTGTATTTGCTTATCTTGTATTTTTATCCTGCCCGCTTATACTTAATCCGATAATTGAAGGGTATATTCCGCAGATTAAAAATATAATCAAGGAAACAACAGGGCTTAATTCCAATCTGGAGAAAGTACAGGTTGTTACAACTCCAAAACTTACAGCAGGATTAAAGGCTGAAAAGTTTGAACTTCTTGAGCCGGATAATACAAAAGTTTTGTCTGCAAACGGTTTCAGGGTAAAAATGTCATTAATTCCTCTGTTTGCAAGAAGAATTGAAGTGGACGCAATTCAGCTTGCAAGTGCCGAAGCTTATCTAAAAGTCAACAGCGACGGAACGTTTGAGGTTGAAAAATATTTTCCGCAAAATGAACAAAAGGCTCCTGAAAACGAGGAAACACAAACAAACGCAATCACCGAACTGCCTCTGGGATTCAAGTTATCAAACCACCTTCCGGATATAGAGGTTAAAAACTATACCGTTACAATAACTGACGGGGCGGATGAATACACTTTGAGCGGTTTTAATACAAAAATCAGCGACTTTATTTTGAATAAAAGCATTAAAGTAAAAGCAGAAGGTAAAGCGGTTTTGAAAGGGCGCGAGCAGTTTAGCTATGATGTAAAAATTTTAAACAAAATCATGCCGGATATGGAATTGAATGAACTTGTATTCAACCCTGCTCCGACAGAAGAAAAACCGAAGGAAGAGTTTGAAAGAATTGATGTAATCGGGATTTTAAAAGGGATTTACGCTAACAACCTGACTGCAAAAGCGAATGCAGACTTGACGATTGCAAGAGAGGGGATAAAAGGTCAGGCAGAAGTTACAAATATTTCAATTATCAATTTGCCCCCGAGCTTTGTAAAGTTGAAGTTTAAAGAAAACAGTATTGACGTTTTGTCTGATATTTATACTGCAAAAGATGAGGTTTCAAAAATCGACGGGATTATTAAGACAGGAAAAAATCCCGATATTGATTTAAACTTTAAATCAAAAGTTGAGATTGCAAATATTTTGAAGATTGTGAAAGATATTGCGGTTATTTTTGATATAAAAGATTTGCAGACACTTAGCGCCAACGGAAAGCTTGATGCAAACTTCAATATTAAATCAAACTTAAAAACCGTAAAATCAAACGGGTATTTGAATATTCCGTCTGCCGATGTTTATTATGGTCTCTACAAAATCGGGGTTGATAACATTAACGCCGATGTTAAATTAAACAACAACAATATCAATATTAATAATATAGGATTTACTATCCTGAATCAGCCTTTGAAACTTTACGGAACAATTACAAGCGATGCGGTAAGCGATTTGCACCTTACGGCAAATGATTTGAGCCTCAAAGGGCTTCTTGTAGCAGTCGGTCAGGCAGCTTTGATGAAAGATAATCAGGTTAATTCAGGTTTAATCTCCATGAAGGCGGATGTTACGGGAAGGCTGGACAAAATCAATCCGGCAGTTAAGGTGGATTTGAAGAATATCAATATCAAAAATATTCCTTCCAATACAACGCTTAAACTTCCTGCAACAACTCTGGGGATTACAACCGACGGCAAAACATTTTCCGGCACTGCAAAGAGTTCAAATATCTTAGTTGATAATCCGTGTGCAAAAATATCCGCTCCGCAGGTTAATGCAGTAATTAAAGAAAATGAGATTACAATCTCCGAAACTCCTGTTACAGTTGAAAAAATTAACTTTAACCTCTCAGGAAAAATTAAAGATTATCTGACTGAAAAAATCACTCTGGATTTTGTAACAAAAGGTGATATCAAGTCGGCTCTTACAGGAACGGTTAATACTGTAAAACAGAGCTTGAATTTGAATTATGCGACAACAGAAGGCTCAACAATTGTTATTCCGATGTTTGATAAATCGAAAATGACATTTACGGAAAATATTTATATTACAGGGAATATGATGAATCCGATTTTGAGCGGAACAATTAATATTCCGTCGCTTGAGATTCCTGAAATTCCTGTCACAATGGGCGGTACGGACATCAAACTCAACGGGCATATCCTTAACGGAAGCGCTGTTGTTCAAAAATTCGTCTCCGGAGGAATCGAAGCGCAGAATTTGACTGGAGATTTTTCGCTAAAGGGTGATAATTTCTATTTGAACAGCCTCAAAGGCGACGCTTTTGACGGAAAAATTAACGGAAATATTATTTATAATATTACAAACGCCAAAACTACAGTAGAAATGACCGGCGAAAATATGAATGCCGAAAAAACCGTACGCGGCGGAGTCGGAATTAAAAACGCAATCACCGGAACTTTGAATTTCAATACAAAACTTTCACTTGTCGTCACTGACTACAACGAGATGATGAAGTCGCTTAAAGGAAATTTAAAATTCAATGTCCAAAACGGCGCGTTCGGCTCAATCGGAAGATTAGACCAATTCCTGCTTGCAGGTAATATTATTTCTAATTCAATCCTGAAAACCACCGCCCAGACTCTTGTTAACAATACAAGCCTTGCAGATACCGCAAAATTTGACTATATAGACGGGAATTTAAATTTTGCAGACGGCTGGGCAAAGATTGAGCCGGTAAAGAGTTCCGGAAAAGTTCTTGCTTATTATATCTCAGGTAAATACAACCTGATAAACGGAACGACAAATGTTAATGTTTTAGGAAGATTGGACGCGCAAATAGTTGCTAAATTAGGACCTCTGGGGCAGCTTTCCGCAGACAAACTGCTCTCCTATATTCCTAAGTTCGGAAGCTCTACCGCAAAATTCGTAGATGCTCTGACAGCTAACCCGAAAGGCGAAAACACGGACGCAATTCCGGCGCTTACAAGCGGAAGCACAAGCTATAAAGACTTCAAAGTCCAATTTAACGGCGGCTTGGAAAGTACAAGTTCGATTAAATCCTTTAAGTGGCTGACAGATGTCGATACAAGCGCAATCGAAACAAAATCCGTAAAAGAAACGGTCAAAGATATAACAACTTCGGTAAACGAAGATTTAACAAATACGGTTAATTCGGTCAAAGATGCCGTTTCTGCTTCAAAAGAAGAATGGAATGCGACAAAAGAGCAGCTTAAAAACAGTGCTGAGGAATTGAAGAATCTGTTTAAATTCAATAAGACAGAAAACGCAGAATAAACACGGGCAGTTAGTGTAAAATCGATAACCCGAGCCTACAATTAAACCGGTCGGACTTTCAGTCCTACCGGTTTAAAGCTAATAACCAATCCCGCTATAAAAAATATCGGGATGACAAGATTCGAACTTGCGACCCCCGCGACCCGAACACGGTGCGCTACCAAACTGCGCTACATCCCGAT
>CALUVI010000014.1 GCA_944324185.1 Candidatus Gastranaerophilales bacterium
TTCACGGAAAACGTGACATTTAGTCACCTTTTCCTGCTCGCAAACAGACACAGTGAGTCCCGTCGTCCGCTATTTTAGGAACAAAGAATCCCGATAATAATCGACGGGACTGAACCCCCAACGTCGGCAAAACATTCGTTTTGCTCACGTCGCTTTCTCTATTTGCTCAAGCTGGTCTCCGTGCTTTCTTTAAAACTTTCACGGAAAACGTGACATTTAGTCACCTTTTCCTGCTCGCAAACAGACACAGTGAGTCCCGTCGTCCGCTATTTTAAGAATAAAGAAGCCCAATCTTTAAGTATGCCGTCATTCAGAGCCCAACAGCCATTCAGGGGCGAAGAATCCCTTTAACTGGTGAATAGCGAGGAGTGAATAGTGAATAGAAAAATTTTACAAAAGTTATAAAGATTCTTCGGGCTCACGCCCTCTGAATGACGGTACTCTTGGAAGCTTCACCTCCCGGTATATGCGATAGCCTAAAGTCTGTCCTACAAACTAAAACTCACGTCATTGCGAGGGAACAACCATTCAGCCCGAAGCAATCTTGGGGGAATATAACAAAAAATGAAAAATGTATTGTCACGAAAGTCGGAGATTTTCTCGCAATGGCGCTAAGCTGATAGTTTTACCTGTCAGCCCAAATATTTACCCCGCCTTCATAGAACTTAAAACTTTGTACAAATTTTATGTCAATGATATGATAGATATATTGGAGAAGAGGTATAGGAAGAGATGAATTATCACAATATTACAAAAGATGACATGCTTAACGGCGACGGTTTGAGAGTTGTTTTATGGACTGCAGGGTGTACACATCATTGTCATGGTTGCCAGAACCCGATTACCTGGGATGTTGCAGGCGGAATACCTTTTGATGAGGCTGCTGAGAACGAGTTGTTTGAAGAACTTGCCAAACCTCATATTTCCGGCATAACTTTCTCCGGCGGCGATCCTCTGCATCCGTTTAACAGAGAAGAAGTTTTCAGATTAATTAAGAAAATCAGAAAAGAATTGCCTCAGAAAACCATCTGGCTTTATACAGGATTCTTGTGGGAAGAAATTAAAGATATTCCGGATATTGCTGACATTGACGTTATTGCGGAAGGTAAGTTTGTCGAGGAGCTTCTGGATAACAATGCGCACTGGGTCGGAAGCACAAATCAGAGGGTTATTGACGTTAAGCCTACTCTCGAAACCGGTGAAATTGTTCTGCATAACACATAAAATTGTCACAAAATATTAAGATATATTTCCCTGTATTCGTTATTCTGGTATAATGCTGATTAAGGCTATGGTGTATTCAGGAGGAAGTATGAAGGAACGTGAAAGCAACGTATTATCTTTACTTGAAGATAAGACAAATATTTATGCGCGCAAAATTGCACTCGGGATGAAAACGCAGTTCGGTTGGAAGGAAATTACATACGACGGGCTGGGTCTGATGTCCAGAAGGCTTGCGGCATATTTGATGAACGATTTAGGGCTTAAGCGGGAAGAAAAGCTTGCAATACTTTCAGAATCCAAGCCTGAATACGGCGCTTGTGTGTTTGCCTCTGTTATTGCGGGGCTTATTACCGTTCCTCTTGATATAAAACTTACAAAATATGAACTTCAATCTATTCTTTCAGACTGCATGCCATCTGTAATGCTTGTTTCGCAGACTTATATAGATAAAGCGCTTGAACTCCAGAAAGTTATTCCGTCTCTTAAGCATATTATAGTAATGGATGAGCATCCTGTTTATGACAATTTAGAGAGCATTTATACAATTCCGAATAATTACACCTGCAAATGGAGACACCGCTCAAGAAAGTCTACGGTTTTTATAATTTATACTTCCGGAACAACAGGCAAGCCTAAAGGGGTCGAAACGACTTTCGGGAACATGCTTGCGCAGCTTAAGGATTTGAAAGCGGCTTTTGATAAAATTCTTCCATACGGTGATGTAAGAGTTTTGTCAATTCTTCCGATGAACCATTTGTTTGAAATGACAGTCGGGTTTTCGACTTTCCTGAACCTCGGATTTACTGTATATTACACGCATAATTTGAAGCCAAAAGATATTTTAAATACAATGCGTGACAGGAAAATTACATTTATGGTTGTTGTTCCGGCATTTTTGAAGCTTTTGAAAACAGGTTTGGAAGCCGAGATGAAAAACACTTCTAAATTTTCTCAGAAAATATTCCCGTTTTTATACCATTTTGCAAAATTTGTTCCGTTTATCTGGGCTAAAAAACTCATGTTCAGAAAGATTCACAAGTGTTTTGGCGGCTCATTCAAGGGCTGTATGTCCGGCGGAGCACCTCTTGATTTGAATGTCGCAAAATTCTTCCAGAGAGTCGGTATTCAGGTTTATGAAGTTTACGGGCTTACTGAAACAAGTCCGATTGCGACAATTAATATAGAACGGCATAGAGACCTTCGCTCTGTAGGCAAGCCGCTTCCGAGCTACGAAGCGAAAACCGACCCTCAGACAGGCGAACTGCTTCTCAAAGGTCCTTCGATTATGAAAGGATATCATAATCAGCCGGATTTGACTAATGAAGCAATCGATAAAGACGGCTGGTTCCATACCGGCGATATTGCCAGAATCGATGAGCGGGGAAGAGTTTATATTACAGGCAGAATTAAGAATATGATTGTTCTCTCCGGAGGTAAAAAAGTTTTTCCGGAGGAAGTCGAAGCTGTCCTTGAAAAAAGCGACCTGTTTGCAGAAGTATGTGTTTTCGGCGTTTCACGTGAAGGCGGTGCAAAAGACGGCACGGAAGACATTGCAGCAGTCGTTGTTCCGGCGGAAGAATTAAAGAATAAATATGACGACGCTACCCTGGACAAGCTTATGAAAGATGAAGTCAAAAAGCTTTCACAAAGGCTTACTCCATATAAGCGTCCGATTAATATATCTGTTGTTAAGCAGGCGCTTCCAAGAACTGCTACAAGAAAAATCCAGCGCAAAAAGGTTAAAGAGCTGGTTTATCTAAAGTAATATGTGTGAAGTGTAAAGGAGTTTTACTCCTCGCCCCTTGTGGGAGAGGGTAGAATTTCAAGTTGAGCTTAAGCGAAACTTAGAAATTCGGGTGAGGGGTAAAAGAATTGTAAGTCAAGCATTGCCTGACAAATACTTAAAAAGAGATTCTTCGTGCAAACGCACTCAGAATGACGGCATACTGATATGTCAGAATAAATCACTAAGCAAGGTCGGGTTTATTTACCTGGCTAGGACTAAAAAACAGGTAAAAAGATGGAAACAACAGAAGAACTTCGTAAAAAATTAAATGAAATCAGAGAAAAATGTCTTTCCTGCCGGAAATGTCCGCTTTTTCAAACCAGACACAACATTGTTTTTGATGACGGAATTCCGAACCAGAAACTAATGCTGATAGGAGAAGCGCCCGGATATTATGAAGATATGCAGGGAAAACCTTTTGTCGGAAAAGCCGGACAGCTTCTGGATAAAATTTTTGCTTCGGTCGGGTTTACAAGGGAAAGAGATGTTTATATCTGTAATACCCTCAAATGCCGTCCGCCCGATAACAGGAATCCTCTTCCTGACGAGAAAGAAGCATGCTGGGAATATTTGAAAGCTCAAATAGAAATTATAAAACCAAGAATTATCCTGCTTTGCGGCAATGTCGCAGTTCAATCAATTTTAGGCAGTGCAGGCGGAATTACACGTATCAGAGGGAACTGGTTTCCACCCGAGAGTGCAATTGTGGATGTTTATGGCGCGAAAATGATGCCGATTTTTCACCCTTCTTATCTTCTAAGAAATGATTCAAGAGAGAAAGGCAGTCCTAAATGGCTTATGTGGCAGGATATTCAGGAAATTAAACGCGAATACGATAAGCTGGCTGTATAAAAACAAAATTAAGAAACCGGGTAGTGTGGAGCTTGCTCCACACTACCGATTTATGTTGTATAAAATTGATTATTGCTTTTTGTATGGTAAAATAGATATGCATATTTATATGCAAGGAAGCACTTTCCAAGACTTTCTCTCGGAACAACAAATTTTGTGGTTATTTGCCGAGAAAGGAGGTCTGCATGGCAAAATGGCTGATAAAAATAGCTATCACCATTCTAGTGATGATAGCTACTTTACAAATTGCCCTGTAAAGGAAGTGGTTAAGCTCTAGTCCCAGCTAGGGCTTTTCCTTTACTTTTTAATTATAGCGCATATGGTTATATTTTTCAAGCAATAACACTAAAAGCTAAGTAATGTGGAGTTTGCTCCACACTACTACTTTACTTATTGTATTAATAAAACAATAAAAAAGAGTCCTTTAAGGACTCTTTTTTATTAGCGGAAGACGAGACTCGAACTCGCGACAGTCTGCTTGGAAGGCAGATACTCTACCAACTGAGCTACTTCCGCACTCATATTCAAACTTATTAAACTTTCAACTGCTCAGTTGGTAGAGTATATCTCATATACGCTCGGCTCAACTTCGCTTTTCCTATGCAGTTGCTCAAATTAGCCTCGCTTGGGCAACTGAGCTACTTCCGCACTCATATTCAATTGTCATTCATCTGCTTAACGTCAATTCTGGCGCATTCCTTCCCTTATGAGGGAAGGTTAGGATGGGTGCCGGCTTAACTTGCTCACAACACAACTGTCAGAGTTGATACAAAAATTCTATACTAAACAAAATTTATTATCAAGTATTTGCTTATTCTTGTAACATTATTGCGGCAACGCCGTATTTGCACCATCCAATGCCGGAGCTGCCGTGGTATCTGCACTCTCATCAGGTGCAGTATGAGCATATAAACGTATACTTAATGTTGATAATAATATCTTTTTATCTTTCTCATAAGGTTTTACATCAAGATTGTTAATACGAATATAATACGGGTATTGATAAATATCTTGAATTAATTTTCCAAGATTTACATAGTTAGAAATCAGTTCCATATTAACATCGCATACAAAGTATACATCCTTACCGAATTTTACGAAATTATCCGTATCAGGATTGTACTGATAATCTATGGATTTAATCTTTATTGAATTAGCATGAAGCATTTCAATTACATCGTTATATAATGTAAAGAATAAAGTTTCATTACCGAGATCAGATTCTAAAGGTGCGTAAATCTTTTTCTGAGAAGATACTATTGAATCTTTAATCTTTTTGATTTTACTCTGTACAACCTTAAGCTTCTGATTCAAATCATCAACTTCTTTTTGCTTTTTATCAACTTTAGTCTGTTCAGCCACTGATTCTGTATATTTCGGATATGCCATATTGTATCCGACAATAGCAATGACAACTACTAATAAACAAAATATGATTACGCCGTAATATTTTTTATATTTGTCCATTTTAAATCCTTCTAATTACTTAATTAATAGGTTCTAAACCCTGCAAAAGTCCGTTTCCGGAATTGTTATTATCTCCGCTTGACGGAGTATCATCCTGTGATTCATCAGAAATAATAAATTCGTAATAATCAGCATTCAAAGTTGTCAGGATTGAATCTGTATCAAATTCTACATCTCCGTCTGTTTGTGCCGGAGGGAGTTCTGTTTTAGACGCCAGACCCAATTTCTGCAATTTTATACCTGAATTCGGATCATAATCTTTGATACTTCTAAAGAATGCATATACACTTTCAAGATTATCCGCCTGACCTTCAATTGTAGTCTTTTCTGATAATTTCAAGCGGGTAAGCCAGAGCTTTTTAGGAATTTCCGTTCCCACGATTGTATAATATGAATAAATACCCTTGTTATGCTCCAAACCTATACGAATTTCATCGCCTTCATCAAACAATTCCGAAGATACATTTTCATTATCTTTAAGGAATTGTTCAATTTTTTTCGCCTCGGCGTCAAGTTCTTTGTATTTATCTTTTGCCATGTTAATTTGACCGGTAAAGTATACGCTTGTGGCTATACACGGTACCAGTATAACAAGTGCGATTATTACAAGCCATTTAATCAGAAATGCATTGGATAATATTAATGTCCGTCCGTTTAACAGTAATTCCGGCGGCTGCTCCATTGTATAAATATCACCCAGCGATTTATTAAATAAATTGAAATGAGCGTTGCTATATTGCTCAAATTCTTTATAAATAGACGCCCCTATAATATCCAGAGACAGAATGCTTGCAAATTTTTCATCAACTTCCGGTCCGAGTTCTAAGAAAGCTTCCTTTGAGAAACAATTTGCTTCCTGATGGATAATCGGAGCACTGTAAGTTAATTTGCTTGCAAGAACTTCCGCACTGATTACGTTTGTTTTTGATACGATACAAAGATACTTGGACGGAAGGTTTTTCAATATCGGAGAAACTGCGCTTACAACCGTACCATAGTTTTCCGCATCCCCTAAAACTTCACCTATACTGATTCTCTCTTCATACGTGTCAACATAATTGCTGCCGCTCATTGTTATGATTCTGCAGCACATATTATCTACTATTAAAAGAATCCAGGAAGTGTTATCGGCAACATCAAGCCTCTGTTTGTACATCAATGCATTAAGAATTGAATTTACAGAAGTATCAACCGCATATAATTTATAGCCTAAATCTTTAATGCCCATTGCTATTTCAATAAGCATCTGCTTTTGTGCTGCAGTATATGCTATTTTATTGAACTGAATAGTGGAATTAGGCAGTCTTACGGCACTTACAACCGGTTCTACCGATTTAAATATAAAATGGTCTGCCAGCTCTTCTTCTATAGCATTTCCAATCTGCGCTTCATCCATTGCAGCCGGATAATCGACTGTTTTAAATACAACTGACGGGATATTTAAAACAACTTCAGTTCCTTTTGGTATCTGCAGTTCAAAAAATAAATCCTGCAGGGCTTCTTTAAACAAATCCAAATCCGCTATTTCACGCCGGTTTGTATCATACTCAAGCTGTCTTATACCGTATTTTAAAACTGTTTGAGAGGCAAAATCTATCTGTGCAACCTCTAAACCTATTTCAGGCGTAATTGACACGCCTACTATACTGCTCTTCTTTAAACTCATATCTGTTTCTTCCTATTTTTTTTTATTGTACAATAAAATTCAAAATTTGTACACAGGATAAATAAATGAAATATTTGATTGAAAAAATAAAAAAATTAAAAGAAGAGAAAAATGCAATTATTCTTGCGCATAGTTACCAGAATATAGAGGTAGACAGCGTTGCAGACTTTGTTGGTGATTCTTTATACTTAAGCCAGAAAGCAAAAGAGACAGATGCGGATATTATAGTTTTTGCAGGAGTATATTTCATGGCTCAGACTGCAAAAATAATCTCTCCGGAGAAGAAAGTTTTGCTCCCAAACCTAAATGCAGGCTGCCTTATGGCGGATATGATTAACCATGACCAGATGGTAAATTTCAAAAAAAATCATCCAAATGCACCAGTTGTATGTTACATAAATTCAACCGCTGAAGTTAAGGCAGAATGCGATATTTGCTGCACAAGTTCAAATGCGTTAAAAATTGTTAAGAGTCTTAACACTCCGAAGGTTTTATTTCTTCCGGATGCTAATCTGGGCAAATGGGTTGAGAAAAAGCTTAAAGATGTTGAAGTTATCACTTATGACGGCAATTGTCCGGTTCACCACGGTGTTGAAATAAGAGATATTGAACTTGCAAGGAAGAAATATCCTAATGCGAAAATACTTATCCATCCGGAGTGCAAGCCGGAAGTGAGTGTTCTCGGTGATTATGTCGGAAGTACAAGCGGAATTATGGAATATGTAAGGAAAAGCAAGGACAGACAGTTTGTAATTGTGACTGAAAAAGGTGTTTGTGACAGGCTTGAGAGGGATTATCCGGATAAGAAATTTATATTAATAAAAAATAACATGCTCTGCGAGAGCATGAAACTTACAACTCTGGATGAAATTTTGTATTCATTAGAGCATGAAGTTAATGAAATAACTCTTGATGAAAATGTCAGAAAGCGCAGTGCAAATTGTATTGAGCGCATGCTTAAGGTATCAAAATAATGGAACAGGACACAATCATATACGGCAAAAATGCGGTTGTAGAAGCTTTAGAGGCAGGAAGCAGGACTTTTAACAAAATCCTCATATCCTCAGCTTCGCATGCCGATTCTAAAATAGAAAAAATCAAAGAGCTTGCAAAAGCCGGCGGTATTGTGTTTCAGTTTGTAAACATTCAAAAGCTCAACCAGCTTGTGCCGGAAGGAAGGCATCAGGGAGTTATTGCGCAGGTTTCTCCGATTAAATATGTTGATTTGGAAGATTTTATAGAACAAAATCAGGCTAAGCATGCCTCTGTTGTGATTTTAGACGGAGTTGAAGATTCCCATAACGTCGGCGCAATTATACGTTCATGCGTTTGTGCCGGAGTTGACGGTATTATTCTGCCTTCAAGGCGCGGGGTTTTAATAAATTCCACTGTAGAGAAAACCAGCGCCGGCGCTATAAATCACATTTCAATAATCAAAGTCAACAGTCTTGTTAACACTGTTCAAAGGCTAAAAGAAAACAACTGGTGGGTAATTGCATCTGACCATCATGCTAAAGATAATTATTATGATATTGATTATACAGATATGAATTTTGCGCTCATAATGGGCGCCGAGCATGCCGGTATATCAAAATCATTATTAAAATTGTCGGATTTTGTAATAAAAATTCCGATGTTAACAAATTTTAATTCTTTAAATGTTTCCAACGCAGCTGCTATAATATTGTTTGAGAGATGCAGGCAAATTCTTAAAGCAGAGAAAAGAGGTGGATGATATGGCTAGAAAAACCGAAACACTTAACTTAATGGCAGACGATATCTCTGATGAAGGCGTAGATTTTAACAGTATTGAACCTATTGAAGACGATGAGGATTCTATCTCAATAGAAGAGCCTAAAACTCAGGAGAGTTTAAATTCCGTAAACTCGGACGATTCAGTGAGAATCTATCTGCAGCAAATCGGCAAAATCCCGCTGCTTTCTGCCGAAGAAGAACTTGAAGTCGCCAAGAAAATTTATGAAACCCAGAGTGAAATTGCAAGAAAAGTTCTTATTAACGCTAATTTGAGACTTGTTGTAAGTATTGCAAAAAAATACATAGGAAGAGGTCTTTCTTTTCTTGATTTAATTCAGGAAGGCAACTTAGGATTAATCAAAGCGACCGAGAAATTTGATTATACAAAAGGTTATAAATTTTCAACTTACGCCACATGGTGGATTCAGCAGTCAATAACAAGGGCAATTGCAGACAAGGCAAGAATTATCAGGCTTCCTATCCACCTGATTGAATCCATTAACAAAATCAAAAAAGCAACAATGGATTTGACTACAGAGCTCGGCAGAATTCCCGTAAAGCAGGAAATTGCTGATAAGATGGGTATTCCGGTTTCCAAACTTACTTCAATAATTAAAGCAACCCAGTCGACTATAAGTATTGATACTCCGACAGGGCAAAAAGATGATTCCAACAAAATTATTGACTACATTGTTGATGAATCAACGATTGCGCCGGATTCTCTTGTTTCTCAGGAGAGCATGCTCGACGATATAAAAGGCATGCTTGAACAATTAAGCCCTAAAGAAAGAGATGTTCTTATTTTAAGGTTCGGGCTTAATAATGACGGAAACAAAAAAACTCTTGATGAAATCGGTTCAATATACGGAGTTTCAAGAGAAAGAATAAGACAGATTGAAAACCGCGCAATTTCAAAGCTTAAAAAATTGTGCAAAAATAAAAATCTGACTTCCGGATTGAAAAATTATTTCGGGAATTAACAGGCTGAAGTGATCAACTGACCAGGTGATCAAGTGATCAAGAAGGAATGTAGGTCGGGTTTACTAACCCGACATTAACTTAAATTTACATAAAAAGGAATAAAAAATGGCTGATATAGATAGAATTAACGAACTGGTCGGAGAAAAAGAATTTGATAAAGCTCAGGAAATGATAGCCTCCGCGCTTAAAGAAGAGCCTGATAACGTAGAACTCATCAAGCTTGCAGGGCTTGTTGAGGTGAATCTTAATCAGTGGGATGAGGCGCGTAAAAACTTTGAAACGGTTGTTAAATACAGACCGGAGGATGCCACTTCTCTTTTTTATCTCGGTAATTGTTATGACAATGCAGGCGACTATATTTCCGCAAAAAATGCTTACCTTTCCGTAATAAAACTGCGCCCTGAATACATAGAAGCGTATAAAAGCTTGTGTGTTGCGCTTATGAAACTTGATGATTCCGAAAATGCAATTAAATATGCATATCAGGCATCGGCGCTTGATCCGGAGGACTATATATTTGATTTCATAATAGGCACGGCTTATATGAAAATCAAAGAGTTTGAAAAAAGTATTGAACCTTTGAAAAAGGCGCTTGAGAAGAATCCTGAAAATCTGAGCACTTTAAACAGTCTGGGTACTGCCTGTATGGCGTCAAGAAAAACAGAAGAAGCATTGAAGTTCTATCAAAAAGCTCTTGATTTAGATCCAGAAAACCCGATGGCATATTATAATATCGGTTCGGTTTACCAGATACAGCAAAATCATCAGGAGGCATGCGAATATTTGAAAAAAGCCGTTCAACTTGACGAGGAGGATGAAGGGTTTAAGGTGGCTCTTGCTATGTCAGAAGTTAAATCCGGACAATACAGGGAAGCTGCGGATATTTATAAGAGTCTCCTTATTGCGCATCCTGAGAAAGACAATTATAAGTACAATCTTGTATCCTGCTACGAAGCTTTAGGAGATATTCAAACCGCAATTTCCATGCTGGAAAAAATGGTATATGTTAACCAGAAATTTATTCTTCCGGCACAGAAACTTGCAAGTCTTTATATTAAGACAAATCAGCTTTCTAAAGCAAAAGAGATTTATGATAATATTCTTTTGAAAAACAAACCGTCTGCCGAGACCCTTCATCAGTATGCGGTTCTTTCCTCGAGTCTCTGCGATACTGATACGGCTGAAAAAATACTTAAAAAAGTTATAAAAATGAATCCTGATATTGCTAAAGCTCATAAGGATTTAGGAATTATTTTTCTGAATAAAAGGCTTTTTAAATATGCGGAAGAGGAATTTCAGACTGCTCTAAAGCTTGCGCCGAATGATTTTGAAATAATATTCGAGTACGGAAATTTCCTCTATTCAATTTCCAAAAACACGGAAGCGGAAAGATATTATCAGGAGGCTCTGGATTTGCAGCCGGATAATGTCCTTGCCCTGACGTTTATGGCATTAAATAAACTTATCCTGAACCAGCTTGACGCTTCTAAAGAATACATTATGAAAGCGGTTAAAATTAATCCGCATCATGAATATATTCAATTTTGCGCCGGAAGAATTCTGTTTGCAAGAAAAGAGTATGAAGAAGCAAAACATTTCCTCATTCATGCTGTTGAACAAAATCCTGACATAGAAACGCAAAACACTCTTGCGCTTACTTATTATGAACTCGGAGAGTTTGATTCTGCAATAAATATATTTAACAATCTTCTGGTTAAAAAGCCCGACAATATTTCTGTATTGATGAGCCTTGCAAAATGTTATGAAGGCAAAAAAGATAACGATAAAGCGCTTGAATATTTAGATAAAGTTGTTACAATATTCCCTGAAGATGAAGAAGCGCATGAGATGATAAGAAAACTTTCTTAGCAAAATTATTTTTTACGGATTTTAAAAAGAGTATGAAAATTCTATCTTCAAAATACAATACCCCTGCTTTTCACGGAAACAGAAGGAGCGTTTTTGATAAGAAAGGCGCTTTGATGTATAAAACAACCACATATTTTTTTAGAGAAGACTTGAACTGGGACAGATTCGTAAGTTTAATCAGAGATAAATACAGGGAGGCTGAAAAAGTTAATATAATTAATCAGGCATGCTCGAACGGACAGGAGTCGTATTCTCTGGTTGTAAAACTTATACAAAAACTGGGTGAAAAAGCTGAAAAATATTTCCCGATAAAAGCCGGGGATATTGATTATGATAACATAGAAAGCGCGAAAAGAGGGCATCTTGGTATAAAACTTCCGGACATATACAAAATAAACAACTGTACAAATAACAGGCTTACAGACTTTTTCAGCTTCGATAAAGCCAAAAATCCTGAGAATGATTTAGTTTTGATTCCTAAAAATAATATTAAAGACAAGGTTGAATTTGCATGTTCCGACATTTTTCAGGATGTGGAGAGATTGCCGGAAGAAAATACAGTTTTGTTATGCCGTAATTTCTGGCAATATCTTTCGCCTGATCTGCGGGAAACACTTGCCTCAAAACTTTCCCAAAAACTCAATAAAACATCTCTTATTTCTATCGGAGAACACGATTCTGCCTGCAACGCGGATAAACTACTTGAAAAATACGGGTTTATATATGCCGGAGTAGAACATGTTTATACCAAACCTTAAACTCTTTCGTCAAACTTTCCGCCTATTTGAACAAAATTTGCATAATAGAATTCAAAAATAAGAACTGCAATAAAGACAAGATAATAGAAATTTATCAAAGTAAATATAAAATGCGTAACAATATTAAGAGAGAAAACTGTTGTCAAAATTGATAAAAACGCATAAGAGAAAAATATTATTAAATAAAGTAAAACATTTTTTAAAAAAGCTTTGCTAAATAAATTTTTAAGAGAAATAAAAAAAGCTTTAAACGGATTTGCGCACTTGAACACAATCGCCGGCAGATGGAACATCAGAAGGAAATATTCAATTCCCGTTGCCGCGAGTATCAAAAGGTTCCAGAGGTTAAGTCTTAAAATTTGTTCTTTTGAAAGTGACATTAAAAAAGCTTTAAGAGCTGTTGTTGACTCAAATGCTTCCGTAAGAGTAGCTGATGAAATCCCTATATTACCGATAAATTTCATACCGGCAAAATATGTGACAAATAAAATTAATATTGAAAGAACAAATACGTTAAATAAAAATCCCAGTGCCGGCAGAAAATATTCTCCCACACCTGACGGAAACTCTTTTATAAGAGCGTTCGGTTCATCTTTTACGGGAGCTGATACTGCAATTCTTAGCATATAAGCCCACCCTGACAGGAATGCAGCAAGCATAAAGATAAATAATACAAGTGCTGTAAGCATATTTATCAAATCTCCCCTGAAAGAAAAAAGGATATAAAGACTTGAAAGAAGTGAAAATAATATTAAAGGTGTTGCTAAGATAATATATTTATTGGTTAAACCGAAGCTTCTTTTCAAATAATTTAACATTCAATCTCCTTACATTCTGACTCTGTATTGAACAACTGTCTGTTCAATAATATCGTCGGAAACTTTAGAAGCAAAATCTCTAAAATTACTTCCGATATTTGATTCGGAATTTATTTCAAAGATAGTGACACCTTTATTAATTGCTTCCATTATTGTGAAATAATTGTTCGGGATTTTCCAGTAAACAGACTCGCTCAGTGTATTTTCAATATCTTCTATTTTAATCTCGTCATTTTCCATATATCTGTTGATAACAATTTTCACCTTTTTTGCCGGATAATTGCGTGAGCGGAAGAGGTTCAAACATCTCTGCGCATTTCTTATTGCCGGAATATTGACAATTGTAGTGAACAGAATCCAATCCGACTCATCCAGAATTTTTAATGAAATCGGATCAATGCTTGATGACATATCAATTACAATATACGGAAAAACTTTTTTCAGTTTTGTAAACAGAGCGGAAATCTGCCGGGTTGTAATACTTCCGGACTGTTCTATATAACTCGGGTCTGATAAAATGTACAGGGAGGTATCCTTATATTTCTCAAAACCCTTCATAAAAATATTGTCGTCTTTGTCTATAAGCCTTTGAATAACATAGTTTACATCAAACGGCGGGTTAAGATTCAGAAATGTAGAAATATCGCCGAGCTGGAGGTTTAAATCAATAAGCGCAACCTTGTCTTTTGTTACTTTTGCAAGCTCTGAGGCAAGATTTATTGCAATTGTGGTTTTGCCGATGCCGCCTTTATTTGAATACACGGTTATTATTTTTGACCCTGTATTTTCATCCTCTGGAGAAATACTCGCAAACATTGTTAAAACTCTTATCAAATCTTCCTTTAAAACAGGCTTTGGCAAAAATTCCTTAGCGCCTGATCTAAGAGCCTGAATGATTGTATTCGTGGAATAATCTATTGAAGTAATGATGATTCTTGAGGTAACAAGTTTAATATTATCCGCAATTTCTTTAAGTTCCGCCAAATTGTCAGAAATATCCATAATTACTATAGGATTGGAAGCCTGCTTTATTGCCTCATATCCTTCCCTGTAATCTTCATACAACTTGATTTCTTTTATAAAACTTAAATCTTCTATAAAAGATTTTATAACTTCTCTTGACTGTTCATTTTTATCCAGAACAAAAACTGTAGAAATATTTTCCATGCAAGACCTCTCTTATCCTCTTAATATACACCAAATTTCCGGCAAGGACAATCCGTCTTTTATATAATCCGAACTTTATGGTATAATTACAGCTGTATGAAACGTTTTTTACGAAAATTATGTTCTAAAGTTACGCTTGTTATTCTGCTTGTTATTCTTGCTCTTTTGACATTTTTTTTCTGGGGCTGGATAGAAAAACAGGTCATGAAAGCAAAAGGAATGTATTTTATTTACAAAGGTGATCAGGCGTATTCTCAGGATAATATGGCAAAAACTCTTGAGTTTTATCACAAAGGGCTTAAACTTTATCCGGAGCATTATGAGGCATGGTTTAATTTAGGTAATATTTATGCTGTATACGAAGATTATTTTTCAGCCGTAGACGCTTACGAAAACGCAATAAAGCACAATCCGAAATTTGTTCTTGCGCGTATGAATCTGGGTATAGTGTATTCTGAGGATTTAGGTTTTTTTGATGAAGCGATAGACCAGTTTGATTATGTTGCCCAGTTAAGACTGTTCAAACTCTGGATACCGTTTGTTTACAGCAATGTAAAAAGTGTAAAGATGAACAGGGGGCTTGCTTATTATAACAAAGGGGTTGCTTATAAACAAAAAGCTATGTATTTGCCGCTTGATAAAAGATATCTCGTTTATACGTACCTGGGAGACGCAATAGAAGCTTATAAAAAAGCCTTAAAATTTATTAAAAAGAATTATGATGTACATTACAACAAAGCAGTTGCGCATCATCTGAGGGGAGAATACAGAGAGGCAGGTCTGGAATACTGCGAAGCTATTCAGCTTGAGCCGATGAAGTTTGAAGCACATTACAACCTTGCAGTTCTTTTAAGACAGCTAAACCGCCATAGGGATTCAATAAACGAACTTCACAAGGCTGCAATACTTATTCTGGAAGAGCCTGACTCTTCACCGCTTGAGTCTACGTATATATTTAATTTATTAAATGATGCAACCAGAAAATTTATATCAAGTGATGAGTATTATACAGAAAAACTTACAGATGAGCCTCTCGGTAATATAAGCTATACTTATGTTAACGGAAGAATTGTTCCTGATGAAGAATTTGATAAAGCAATATTAAAGAACTTTAAAACCTGTGCCGGATTTGAATATTTTAATGAAGAAGAGCCGGAGTAAACGGGGGTAAATGATTGAGTCGGCGGGTAGAATCGCCGATTTTGTGTCATTGTGGGGGTAAATGATTTCAGTTTGAGGTGAACCTACAAGCCCGACGTCGTTGCGGGGGTAAATGATTTCAGCCTGAAGTGAACCTACAAGTCCGACGTCATTACTAGGGTAAATATGTTAGGTCGGTATGTGAAATTTACAAGCTTAACGTCATTGTGAGGGAGCAGCCAGAACAGCCCGAAGCAATCTATAACAAATTTAACAATTAAATAAAAGCTGTAGTGTGGAGCTTGCTCCGCAAGGTAAGAATTGCAGGTCGGATGAAACCCGACAATAACTTGAATGGATTGCCGCGGCGCTCACGCGCCTCGCAATGACGGCAAATTCGGAAATAACCCGACGTTAACTAAAATGTTAAAAGAAAGAAAAACAATTGTTTAATAAAAAAATTAAAATGTACACGTTACCTCTTCTCACTCTTTAAATCCATTCCCCCCTCAGATGTATTATTGATAAATAATTATGCTTACGCTATTCTATATTCATAGACTTTGAGGAGAAAGCAATGACTGTGATAATAGATAAAATTAACGGGATTAATGAGATTGTTAAAGAAATCTTTGAATTTACGCAAACTAACGATAAAGTGAAAGCTGATTTTGATGAATATCTTGCAACAGTAGGAGCAAGAAATATATCACTTAATCAGATGGAAAAAATCTTTTTACCGTATATATTTGAGCGTAAAATTGACAACAAATCCATTCTTGAGATGTACAAAGAAGAAAAGGGGCAGACACAGGTACTCGACAGTCTCATTAAGGCTCAGGCATCTATTTTTGAAATTAAAAAAATCCTTAAAAACGGATTTGAGTTATATAATTTGATTAACGAAAAAACTTACAGGGTTCTTTCACTTACAAAAATGACTAACTTCAGAGGAATATATGCGGGGCAGTATATTGCGGCGAGAATATTTGAACTGGACGGTGAATATTATATAATAGAGATTTCAAGTGTTTTATCACACTCACAGAAAGAAGAAGCATACAGATATGCGGTTATGAAACTGGTTCATTCTCCGGAGCTGCTCTATCTTGACAATTCTGAAAAGGAAGAGGAAATAAAAAATACAATTTCTGAAATGTATCAAAAGTTTATTAAGACATTTAACAAAGATTTGATACTTACGACTAATAAATACGCGGATGATATTATCGGTGCATTCAATGAAGGAGAAGAAATAGATCTTTCTGATAAAGGGTGTGATATTACAGAGTTTAAATTTTTCCATGTAAAAGAGCTTGATAATAATTATTCAAACTTTTTGGAAAATTCTATGGGCGGATTTTCTTCTCACAATGAAACATATGATGTTGCGGTAATTTTTGATGAGAATAACGGTTTGTATGCAATACCTTTTTACAAAACTTTCTGTACAATTTTTGAAGACAAAACAAAAGTTGAGAATGCAAAAAATTGCGTTGAATATTTTCTGACAAACGGTTCAATTCCAAATATTATCCTTGACAGAGTTTCCGCTAAATATTCAAACTTTATGGATATAATAAATGAGTTTCTGGGCACAAGCTACACTTATGAGGAGTTGATAAAAAAATATAAATCAGATTATCTGGAGAACAGAATTTATTCTTCGGCAACGGTGTTGTTCTGCTCAAAGGCGTTCTCAGAGATTTTTGACTATATATCGGAACCGCAGCCGCAAAAACCTGTAATAACACAAAAAGTCGGCAGGAATGATCCTTGCCCGTGCGGAAGCGGCAAGAAATTCAAAAACTGCTGCGGCAGAAATTAAGATTATTTTTCGGGGGAAATTCCCCAGTGAAGTTTATTTCTTAATACCGAATAAAAACTGTCATTGTCCAAAAAAGCAAGCAATGCCTTATTTGCTGATGTTTTTATTGAAATCTGCTTAATACATTCCGGAGTCTCCGAACCGTCAATTGCAACAGACAAAAGTTTATCTCCGGTCTTAACCGTTATAACTTCTTCTTTCGGAACAACAAGAGGACGGGCGTTAAGTGTATGCGGACATACAGGTACAATAACAATTGCATCAAGTGTCGGGTATAATACGGGACCGCCGGCAGAAAGCCCGTATGCCGTAGAGCCTGTCGGGGTGGAAATTATTAATCCGTCTGCAATATAATCGCATACAAATCTGCCGTTTATTTCAAGATAAAATTTTGAAGCTCTGTATGTATTGCAGCCTTTTATTACAAAATCATTTAAAGCAAGCGTGTTTTCTGATTCAAGCATCAGCCTCTCTTCCGTAGAATATTTTCCGTCAAGGACTTTAGATACAACATCACTAATCTCCTCTATACCAGCTTGAGAAAGAAATCCTAATCTGCCGAGGTTTATACCCAGTACCGGAGTTTTTGCGGAGGCATAAAATCTTGCCGCCTTTAAAAGTGTTCCGTCGCCGCCGATTACAAATGTAAACCCGCCGAAGTTTTTCATATTGTCGATATCAAAAGTCTGAAATTCGACACTCTTTTTCAGAAGCGTGTTTTCCAAAACTTCAAGAATACTTGAATATCCGGCTATCTTATTATTGTATACAACATTTATTTTCATACAAAGGATTATATCATATAATTAGGGTTTGTGATACAATGGGGTCAATAATACCGTTGAGGATAAATTTATGATAGAAATGAAAGTTATGGGCATAGCTCTTGATGTGAGAACAAATTCTCCGATAGTAGTTCTTCACGATTTGGATAACAGAAAAGCTCTTCCTATATGGATAGGTTCGGCAGAAGCAAGCGCTATAATAAGATGTATTGAAGGGCTTGTTGTTGCACGCCCGATGACACACGATTTAATTTCAAATATTATTGAAAAAACCGGATATTCGCTTGAAAAAATCGAGATTAATGATGTGGAAAAAGAAACTTATTTTGCAACTCTGTTCCTCCAAAAAGACGGCGAAACTCTTGAAATTGACGCACGTCCGTCTGATGCTATAGCAATAGCAATGAGAATGGAAGCGCCTATTTATGTAACCGCAAATGTGCTTATGAACGGCTCTGTTTCCACTGATACTGCAAAAGATGAAGAAGAAGCGCAGGAATTCAAAGACTTTATCCAGAATATTAAACCTTCTGATTTTGAAAAAATGATGAAAGGCAAACACCACGAAAACGACCAGTAGGGGTAAATGGATTTTGCAGTGATCAAGTGACCAAGTGATCAGGTGATCAAGAAGGGGGGAAATGGGTTTTATTGGTGACTAAGTGATTAAGTGACTAAGTGACTGAGAATATGAAAATGCCGGTCGGAGAAAACCCGACAATAACCTTTTGTATTGGTGGGAACGCTGACGCTTTTCCCACCCTACGACTTAACGTCATTGCGAGGGGACAGACAGAACAGCCCGAAGCAATCTATAACAAATTTGACAATTTAATAAAAATGGATTGCCACGCCCCTGACGGGTCTCGCAATGACTGCACTCCGGAAGTGAAGTAGTGTGGAGCTTGCTCCACAAGACAGTAATCGACAAGGCTTTAGCCCGACAATAACTTCAAAGCAGGTTGGGTTTACCCACCCAGGAAAAACATAACTAAAAAAAGAGGAACAATATGAATTTAAACAAAAATTATGAAAATCTTGAACAGAGCTATTTATTTTCTACTGTTGCTAAAAAAGTAAATGAGTATATATCAAAAAATCCGGATAAAAAAATCATAAGACTCGGAATAGGTGATGTTACCCGCCCGTTATGCCAAAAAGTAATTGAAGCTATGCACAAAGCAGTTGACGAAATGGGGGTTCAAGCAACTTTTAGAGGCTACGGACCTGAGCAGGGGTATGATTTTTTGCGTGAAGCGGTTCAAAAATACTACAAAACGCATAATGTAGATTTAGAACTTGATGAAATATTTATTTCAGACGGCGCAAAGAGTGATTTGGGAAATATTCTGGACTTGTTTGGAGAAGATAATACAGTCCTCGTTCCCGACCCTGTTTATCCTGTTTATGTGGATACAAATATTATGGCAGGCAGAAAAGTTGTTTTTGCTGACGCAAACGGTGAAAACGGATTTTTGCCAATGCCTGATGAGAATATTAAGGCTGATTTGATTTATATTTGTTCTCCTAATAACCCGACAGGCGCGGTTTATAACAGAGAGCAGCTTAAGGTCTGGGTAGATTATGCAAGAAAGCTCGGCGCAATTATTCTTTTTGATTCGGCTTATGAATGTTTCATCTCTGATACGGAACTTCCGCACAGTATTTATGAGATAGAAGGTGCAAAAGAGTGTGCAATAGAATTTTGCTCGCTGTCTAAAATGGCTGGGTTTACCGGCACAAGATGCGGATATACAATTGTCCCGAAGACATTGGGTAAATTAAATAAAATGTGGCTCAGACGCCAGACGACAAAATTTAACGGAGTTCCGTATATTGTTCAAAGAGGCGCGGAAGCTGTATTCACGCCGGAAGGGCAGGAAGAGATAAAAGAAAATATAAATTATTACAAAGAAAATGCAAGAATAATTTCTGATACGCTAAAACGTTGTAATATCTGGCATGTGGGCGGAAAACACTCGCCTTATATCTGGCTAAAGTGTCCGAATAATATGAAATCATGGGAATTCTTTGACTATCTTCTGGAAAACGCGCAGGTTGTGGGAACACCGGGAGCAGGGTTCGGAAGAAACGGCGAAGGATACTTCAGACTCACATCTTTCGGGTCAAAAGAAAATACAGCGGAGGCGATGCAGCGGTTTGAAAAGCTGTTTAAGTAGGTTTTGTTGTTTTAGTTAATTAAGCGGGCGGAAATGTCTTACATTTCCGCCCGCCTTAATTTTTAAATTAAAATCTGAAATATATAAACGGATTATATGTACCGGCTGCAAGTGAAGATACTGCTATAATAAACAGTAAAAGCAGCCATAGATTAACCATTGCAATCCCCAACTTGTTTTTAATATCTAATATATTCTTAAATAGCGGAAGCGAACACAAAACAGCGGCTATTATAATTACAACATCTGTTACTGTACAATAATAAGATAAGTTATATATAAAAGTTTCTTTTTGCAAATGCGTAATACCAAACATATTTGCAAGATACTGACCGGCGTATGTTAAATTATCCGCGCGGAATATTACCCAGCCTATTATAAAAATTAATATACAATAAATATGGCGCATGATATTTATTGCAGAACTATGCGGCTTTTGCTCAAAATCTTTAATATTAAAGATTTTTTCAATTATTATAAATATACCGTGCCAGATACCCCATACAATAAATGTCCAGGCTGCACCATGCCAGATACCGGTAAGCAAAAATACAATGCCCAGATTTACGCAGGTTTTGTAAAGCTTACCTCTGTTTCCGCCCAGAGGAATATAAACATATTGTTTGAACCATGTTGAAAGTGAAATATGCCATCTCCTCCAGAACTCTGTTATAGATTTTGAAATGTACGGATAATTGAAGTTTTCCATAAATCTGAATCCGAAAATTAATCCAAGTCCGATAGCCATATCAGAATATCCCGAAAAATCAAAATACAATTGTAAAGTATAAGCTAAAGCTCCGAGCCAGGCAACTAAATGAGAAAAATTATGCGGGTCTTGAATAAAAATTTTGTCTGCAATTACAGCCATTGTATTTGCTATAATAATTTTCTTGGAAAAACCAATTATAAATCTTTTTACGCCAAGGCAGACTTTTTCAAAATTTACATCTCTGGAATCTATCTGGTCGGCTACATCATGGTATTTAACAATAGGTCCTGCTATCAACTGCGGAAATAAACAAATATAAAGCGCAAGCTTATATATGTCTTTTTGTGCTTTACACTCTCCTCTGTATACATCTATGACGTATGAAAGTGCCTGGAAGGTATAAAAGGAAATTCCAATAGGCATGACAATATCCGGAAAACTCAGGTGTGAATGAAACACGCTGTTAGTAATATCAATTAAGAAGTTAAAGTATTTAAAATAAAATAATATTCCCAGATTAGTGATTAATGTGCAAAGAAGTATTATTTTTTTATGATTAAAAAATCGTTCAATATTAATAGCTGCAATATAATTTATTAAAATTGTCAAAAGCATTATGGCAAGATACTTAGGTTCTCCCCAGGCATAAAAAATAATGCTTGCAGCAAGAAGTATGCCGTTATGAAGTTCTTTTTTTGCAGTTAGATAAAGCAAAAGAACAACAGGTAAAAATACAAAACAAAATGTCATTGACGAAAACAGCATTATTTATTCTCCTCAAAAGTTAATTCAGCCAGTACATCAGGTACATAACGTTCAACAGTTTCAAAAATAACGATATCTGCATCTTGAATTTCATCTGCTGTTGCCTGTTTTGTCCAATTGTATGTTATATCTTGGAAAGTATTTGACAGTAAAGGGATTAGATTCTCTGAAAAAGAATCTCTATATGCATATACTTTTGGTGTTTTTATAATCTTATTATGTGTAGAAATAAGCTGCCAAGGGTTTTTCTCCGTCGGAACGGTTCTCTCTATATATGAATCTTTGCCGGCATGGACTGTCAAATATTGAGTTTTATCCGGTTTACGCATTAATTCCGGCAGCATAAATGCAAGATCCTGATGTTTTGTTTCAAGTTCTTTACTTATACAGTTATCAAAATTAACTGTTTTAATTTTGATGCCGTCTGCGATAAGCTGTTTTGTAATTTCTTTATATCCTATATACGCACCAAAACTATTCCAGTGTGTATCATGTTTCCAGTACAGTAAACCTTTATCCTTGTTCTTAATCAAAGCATCATACAAATATATAACTTTAATATCGGAATTTGCTTCCAGATATTTTTTAAACTGGAAAAATCTGCTTTCACTGTCAGGTCTGAATTTTTTATAATAATCCGGAAAATATTCTCCATAGATTTTATTTTTATCAGGAGCAACAATAAAGTAAAACTTTTTGTTGTGTTTTTTACAATAGTTATTTATAGAAATCAGATAATTAGCAGCCTTTTCTAATTCTTCCTGTGTACACAAGTCATTCTGATAATTCCTGATACTTTTATCCGCTTTATAAAAAAGCCATCCGTCCTTAGCAATAATCACACGAGAAGTTTCTCTATCCGCAAATACTACGTATTTAAGCTCCATTAAAAATTTACGTAAAAAGAATCTGTCGTTAAACCAGCTTTCAAAATTTTTACCGAAATCATAATTTATCTCGCCGTATTCAGTGATAAACGGAGACATTTTTTCGAGCAACCTGTTTTCATCTTTAGAAATCTCATCATAGTTAATGTGAGACATCGGAATGAAAAGCATGGTGAAAAATATTGTTAAAAATATTATATCAATGCGTGATTTATTTTTGATTGTACTAAATTCTGCCAGATAATTTGTCAATTTATAACTTAACAAGAATGTTAAAATGATAATTATTACAAGTATTTCAAACTCAAATCTTATGACAGTGCTTACGTTTAGCGGTTCATTGTAAAGTATTTCAAAATAACTGTCCTGTGGCGCAATTATAAGTGTATTGTTTTCAATTTTCAAACTTGCATTTTTTGCAGTGAAGCTATTTAGCTTCTCCAGTTTGTACTCTCCCTTTTTCAGTGTGATATTGCCCAGTTTTATTGGTAACAGCTCAGAATCTTTTTCTGTATAAAATATAAACTTTAGCCGTTTAGGATATCTTGAACGCTTAACTCTAAAAGTAATCTTTTGGTTTTTTCCGGCAGGGACTACAACGGTTTCATGTTTTTCCTTGATAAAATCATTGTTGTCTTTTTTATTAAGTAAAACTTGAACCTGATATTTTACTGGAATAGATAATTTTATATCAACCTGCATCGGCTCATATACAAACCAGGCTTTGTAAGTTGACGCAGCAACAATTATTGTAATAATAGCAGCGATAATTGTTCGTTTTTGTATATGCAACTCAGTCTCCTTTTACCAAATATCTTATGTAGAAATAGTATCACAAAATTTATATTTTGTATCCTGTTAAATACGATTTATGAAAATATTTATATCCTATTTCATTGTTTATTCTATAATGTCAATTTTTTAAAATAAAAGCAGGGGTTATTAATGTCAAAAGACAGTTTCGGGAAAAAATTAAAACAGATAAGAAAGTCAAGGAATTTGACGCAGGCGCAGCTTGCAGAGCTTGCCGGAGCCAATGAAAAACATATATCTAAAATAGAAACAGGTGTTTATTTTCCAACGTATAAAACTCTGGTAAAAATATTAAAAGCACTGAATTTAAAGATAGAAGATATGGATTTGGAACTTACGTCAACTCAAAAAAACAGCATATTTTATGCAAAGTCATTACAAATATTAAATAGTGCCGGCTCTGAGACGGAGTTAGAATATTATTACGGCTTTTTAAAACAGGCGCAAAAAGGAATAAATATATTAAATCAGAAATAAACGATTACCCCTTTACAAAAAAAAATCATCATGTAGAATAAGAGATGTAGCCGACGGGTGAATGGAATAAATAGCATTTACGAGTGTGGCTGCGATTGATAATAGAATATGGGGGTTTAGCTCAGCTGGTAGAGCACCTGCTTTGCACGCAGGGGGTCAGGAGTTCGAATCTCCTAACCTCCAAAACAAAAGGGACATCTTTTGATGTCCCTTTTGTTTTGCTCTGTCCTGGTATGAGAAACTTCAAAATGCGACAGCATTTAAGGAGTACGAGCGCGAGTGAGCTGAGGCTGGAGTGCTTTTGTTGTAAGGGCGTTAAGCCCTGAAAACAAAACACGGAACTGCCGTTAGACGCGAACGGGCAAGACAATCTCCTAACCTACGCTAATTAAATTAAAGAGCAGGAAGGCTCTTTTTAAGGCGTTTTGGTGATTTTTAAGTTTTGTTTTTTTGTGTGATTTTAGACTCAAATTTTGGCAAAAATGCTGCTTTGTTGCAAATTTGCTGCATTTTAAAAAAGTTTGCAGGCTGCGGTAAATTTTAATTTACCGCAACAAAAATATTCCGGTAATCAGCGATTATCAAAACCTGCTGAAAGCTTCCGAAATTAAAGAAAATTCAAAGTCTGATTAATATCCGATTTATTGTCGGACAGGTATGTTCAATCGACCGTTCAGGCTTTTTGCACAAAAAAGGACAGCATCTCATAACTACTGTCCTTTTTGTTTCAAATTTACTCCGCCGCAACAATGAGCTTACTTTGCAAATTCACCGGTATAATAACTCATCAGGTTTGCCAGACGGTGCTGCTTTTCCGCAGCTCTTTCAATGTTTTGCTTGATTTCATCAAGTTCTTTTAATAAAGTATTTAAGTCTTTACGTCGTTTGCTCTCTAGGCGTTCCTCCTTTACTGTCTGCCCTTCTTCTGTTCCCGTCAAATCAACTTCAAGCCAATTTGGCGAAAAACAATTATTTTTATATTCTTTTTTATCAATACTCATAATACTCCTTAATAGTTTTTTGCGGTTTTTAAAGTATTAATAACACCTCGTACAAATTGCATGATGTTAAATGCAACATCTCTGCATTCAATGTAATCCCTGCGAACTTCCTGAAACTCTTTTGAATTAAAATCAAATGATGTCATTTCGGAATATTCAATTAGTGCTTCATGTTCGTCCATCACTATACCTCTTAATCAACAGCCGGGAAGGAAATAAATAATTTTTGTTCAATGTCTTTATTGCCGTACTCCCTTTATACACGATTTTTGTTTTGCTTTCTTTTTGCTTACAGATATGTTAACGGCATTTTTTTTTAAAACTTTAGGGTTTTTGAGAAAATATTTACAAATTGTTACAAAAAGAATGTGAATGTGCCGTTTTTATTGGGTTATAGGGGAGACAAAGTGTATGCGTACCTGCCAAAATAAAAAGTCAATGTCGGGGTTTATACAACTTACGGTTCTTGTGGAGCGAGCTCCACACTACTCCACTTAAATATCTGAATTATGAACGGATTCAGGAAATGGTTAAAACCATTCCTGAACTTTGTTATTGTTGACATAAGCCGGATTTTTGTAGTAATCTGAATACAGACATGTCTTACGGGGAAGGGATTTAATGTACATAAAACAGCTGGAGATAGACAACTTTAAGTCGTTTGCCAATAAAGTTGATATACCGATGCTTAAAGGTTTTACTACTATTTCAGGACCGAACGGGTCAGGGAAAAGTAATATTATTGACAGTATTCTGTTTGCGCTCGGTCTTTCAACAAGCCGTACATTGCGTGCAGAAAAGCTCTTCCACCTTATATCAACCTACAACAAAAGAAATGAAGCGTATGTAAAAGTCACCTTCGGAGATACCGATGACGGGGATTTTTCGGTTGCAAGACGTATCAGAAAATCTTCTCAGGGGTTCAATAGTATTTATTATCTTGATGATAAAATTGCAACACTAAGCGATATCCACGCAAAGCTTGAAAAATACAACATAACTCCTAACAGTTATAACGTTATGATGCAAGGCGACGTTATGAGTATTACAAACTGTACTCCGAACGAGCGCCGCAAAATTATTGATGAAATTGCGGGTGTTGCGGACTTCGACAGGAGAATAGAACAGGCAACAGGCGAATTAGATACGGTTGAGAAGCGGGTTGTTAATTCTACTCTTATTTTGAACGAAGTTAATACGCGTCTTGAGCAATTAAAAGAAGAAAAAGAAGTTGCGCTCAAGTATCAGAAACTTAAAGATGAAAAAACAGGGCTTGAAAGCCAGATTAATACTGTTAAATTCTTTGATTTGCGCAGAAATCTTGAAAAAGCGCATGAAAATATCTTAGAATTTACCAAAAGAAAAAAAGAAGAAGAGGTTAAGGCAAAAGACCTTGAAGAGCGTCTGAGACTTATTAAAGAAAAGTATGATGAAATTTCTAAAACCATAACCGAAAAAGGCGAGGGGCATCAGCTTGAACTAAAGCAGAAAGCAGAAGAAATTAAAGGCTCAATTTCAAGAAAGAATGCTTCGATAGCTTATGCTGACAAGCAGATTCAGGATAATTTAAAAACAATTGAAAACACCAAAAACGGTATTGAAGTCCAGAAGGAAAAAATCAAGGATTCCGAGCTTAAAATTTCCCTAAAACAGGATGAAATCAAGGGGATTGAAAAGAATATTGAAGAGCAGAAAGCTATTTTGCATAAAATTCTGGAAGATATGTCCGGATTAAGCGAAACTGCCGAAAAACATATTGAAAAGCGCAATAGTTTAAGAAAAGAACTTGAAGATTTGCAGGATAAGGAAACAAAGCTTATCCAGAAGCAGGCGCCGATGGAAGCGGAATTATCATCAAAGAAAAAAGCTCTGGAGGACGCTTCAAACAAGATGAAAGAGCTTGAAGCTTTTAAGGAAAATTTTTCTGAGACAAAATCTTCTAAAGAACTTTTGATAGAACAACTGGGCAAAGAACTTGACGATTTCAAAATCATCCTTAAAAACACATTGTATGAGTATGATAAAACTAAAAATGAAATCACAGACATGGACTACGACCTTCAAGCTGCACGTAAGAAAATATATCAGCTTGAGGCAGTTAAGCAAGCGAACGAAGATGCTAACCTCGGACGTGCGGTTGATACAATTGTAAACGCCAATATTCAGGGGGTTCACGCGCCTCTTGTAAAACTCGGTCAGGTTGACGAAGAGTATTCAACGGCAATGGAAATAGCAGTCGGCGGCAGAATGTCTCATATTGTAGTTGACGATGAACACGTCGCATCAACCTGTATTGAGCTTTTGAAGTCTTCAAACGCCGGCAGAGCAACATTTGTTCCGCTTAACAAAATCGTAAGATGCCCTAAAAGTTTAAACCTCCCGAAAGATAAGGGTGTAATTGATTTTGCAATTAACCTTATTGATTTTGATGATGAGTATCTGAACGCCTTCTATTATGCGGTCGGAGATACTCTTGTTGTTGAGGACAGAGCCGCTGCGAATAAGTTAATCGGCAAATACAGGATGGTAACGCTTTCCGGCGACCTGTTTGAAAAATCAGGTTCAATTACAGGCGGTGCGGTCAGAAAAACAGGGCTTAAATTTTCCCAGAATTCCGACAGTGAAATTGATAACTACAGGGCAAAACTCAAAGAAATGGAGTCAAAATACGCCGCTCTTGTTTCTAAGCGCTCAAATCTGGAAACAAAAATGGAAGATGTGAGGGGAAAATATTCAAATTCAACGACGGAATTTAACAAAGCAAAATTAGAGCTTACGAATCTGGAAACGAGTTTTGCAAATACTCAACAAAATATTGACGAGAAAGAGAATTTCATCAAAATAACAGAGCCTGAAATTACAGCTCTTGAAAAAGCTCTGGATAAAATAGAAGAAGAGCATATAACAATTTCTGACAAAATGACGGATGTTCAGACTTCAATCACGGAAGTTGAAAAGCTTTTAAACGATGCGGATTTGAAGGATTTGAAAGAAAAAACCGCAGGCGTTGAAGCGGAAATTAAGCGTTACGAAAAGAATATGGCAGACGCTAACCACGAGATTGAAGGGCTTCATCAGAGAATTGATTTTATGAACACCACAATCAGCTCTCATAAAGAGACTATTGACCGCTCGGAAAAATCAAATTGTGAACTTGAGCTTGACAAAGCCAAATTCAATGAGGAAATCAAAGGTTTGAATGAACAACTGGAAGTTCTGGAGATTCAAATCAAAGAAATTACCGAAAAACTCGGTGAACTTCTTAAGCAGAGAGACGATATTAATAATGACCTCGTGAAAGTCGAAACGGATAAGAACCTTAAAGCCAATGATATAGAAAAGATTGCCGAACAGATTGAATCATTTAAAGCCAGAAGAAGAGAATTGGAGCCGCAGCTTGAAGAGACAAAAAATATCCTTGAAGAAGCCGGGGTAAATGTTGCGGACTTGACTCCGGTTGAAATGTCAATTGAAGAGATAACGTCACGCATTCAGCGCCTGCAAAAAAGAATGGATGAATTAGGCGCGGTTAACATGAAAGCACTGGAAGATTTTGAAAATGTCTCGGCGCGCCAGCAGGAATTACAGGCGCAGATTGATACTTTGAGCCGCGAAAGAGAACAAATCTTAGAGAGGATGAAAGGGTATGAGGATTTGAAGAAAGAAACTTTCCTCAAAACCTACAATGTTTTGAATGAAAACTTTAAAGACATTTTCCATAAACTCTCAGACGGCGAAGGAACATTAATTCTTGAAAACGAAGAAAAGCCGTTTGAAGGCGGGCTTGATATAGAAGCACAGCCGAGAGACAAGAAAAAACAGCGTCTTGCAGGTATGTCAGGAGGCGAAAAAGCACTTACGGCGCTTTCGTTTGTATTTGCAATCCAGAAATACATGCCGGCGCCTTTCTACGCCTTTGACGAAGTTGATGCCAGCCTTGACGGTATTAATGTTGAAAAACTTGCGCATATTGTCCAATCCCAGTCAGAATCAACCCAGTTTATTGTCGTAAGTCACAGAAAACCTATGATTGAATCTGCTAATCGAACCATAGGTGTAACCCAGAAAGAGAAAGGCATATCAAAAGTAACCGGCGTCAAACTCCGCGACTAGGGGGGGGGGAAATGATTTAGATTGGTAAGTGAACCTATAAGCCGAGCGTCATTGCGAGGGAATAACCATTCAGCCCGAAGCAATCCAAAACAAATTTGACAATTAAATAAAAGTGGATTGCCGCGACCCTGACGGGTCTCGCAATGACGGTACTTTGATAAGTAAGGAATATAGGTCGGGCTTCAGCCCGACAATAACTATATTTTTACAAGTCGGATTTATTAAAGATGAAAGTAATTAAAAAGTTTTCAGTTAAATACTAATGAATGATGTGATACAAGTTCAAGATTTAATATACGAAATCAGGGGGTTCAAGGTAATGCTCGACAGCGACCTTGCAAAGTTGTACGGGGTTTCAACAAAACGTCTGAATGAGGCTGTTAAACGTAATATTACACGCTTTCCGAAGCATTATATGTTTCAACTTTTACCTGAAGAGTTTAAAAACTTGAGGTCGCAATTTGCGACCTCAAATAAAGGTCATGGTGGAAGGCGTTACATGCCTTATGTTTTTACGGAACAGGGTGTTGCAATGCTATCCTCTGTTTTGAACTCTGAAATGGCAATCCAAATTAATATCCAAATTATCGATACTTTTGTGAAACTCAGACAGCTTGCAATTGAACATAAGGATTTAGAACAAAGAATTTCCGATTTAGAACATTATTTTATGGAACATACTAAAGACTACAAAGATGATATGAAAGAAATTTATCAGGCGATTGATTTGTTAATGGACAGGACAAAGCCTTCAAAAGTCGGGTTTATTAAGGAATAATTTTATGATAAAAAAGACTACAATAATAAAGAAAAGCCCCTCACCCGAATTTCTAAGTTCGCTAAACGCTCACTAAGAAATTCCACCCTCTCCCTCTAAAACTAACGTAAAATTACAAACTGAACGGGGGTAGCAGGGAGAGGGGATAAACAAAAAATCGGATTTGTTAAGGGATAGTAACATTCATGAAAACAGAGGATAAAAAATAGTATAATATCAATTAAAATAATAACGGGAAAAGGTATTTTCCCGCACCTTCTTTTTATTAAGAAGGGGAGTAGTGGAGATATGGCAGTAAACAATATAGAGAGTACAAATATATTACATCATCAGGCTTTAACAGCAAAGCAGGAAGAGTACGTTCAGGAAGCGGAAGTTGACGGGATTGAGATTCTGGTCAATATGGCTAAGCACGGCAAAATTGACCCGTGGAATGTTGATATTGTAGAGGTTACGGATAAATATCTGATGCACCTTTTTCAATCTAAAGCGCAGAATCTGAGGCTTACTGGTCGCACCCTCCTTTTTGCTGCAATACTTTTGAAACTTAAATCCAATGTGCTTGAAGGTCTGGATGTACTTGATTTTGAACCGCAGCGGGAAGAGGATTTTAATTATGATGACGACTCTCAGTTGGATTACGCTGGCGAGGACGATTACATCCCGACAAATAATGTTATTTCTATTGATGAAGTTCTGCAGAGAAGAACAAGCGTAAGGCTTAACCATAATCGTGTCGTAACTTTGAGAGATTTAATCAGGCAATTGGAATTTTATGAAATGCTTGATAAAAAACAATCGCTCAAAAACGCTCACGAGCGGGCAAAAAGACGTGTTCAGAATTATGCAAGACTCTCTCCAGATGATATTATCAATCTTGCACACGATGAATACATTGAAAACGGTGTTCAGAGGCTGAAAGCAAACCTGTCTGAGATTCTTAGCAGGCAGGATAAAATAGAATTAAACGAACTTACACTTCTCGGTATGGACAGAATAAGCGCGTATATTTCGCTCCTGTTTTTGACAGCGGAAAGTGATTATGACTTGGAGCAGGACGAATTTTATTCTGATTTATATGTAGTAAAGAGGGAATCCCCCCCCCTACCCCCTTCGGGTACTTCCCCCGCAAGGGGGGCAGATGCTGTCCTTGTTAATTCTGATGCAGAATATTCAAATTTTATTGACAATGCTAAAAGTGTAATAGCAGACAAAGAAGAGGTGAGTGCATAATGGAACAGTTGAAATCAAGAATTGAAGCTGTTTTGTTTGTAACAGCCAGAGTCCTCCAGATAAAAGAGATTGCGGAAATTTTGGAAGAAGAGCCGGATAAAGTTGAAGAGGCGCTTCTAGAACTAATTATGGACTATGCTTCCCGCGACGGCGCGCTGGAAATCGACGACGAAAACGGGTATATTTTGCAAGTTAAGCAGGAACATCTGGACATAGTAGAAAAACTCTGTCCTGTAGAACTCAAGCCGCCGGTACTTAAAACGCTTACGGTTATTGCGCTCAAAGAGCCTATCAGGCAGTCTTTGCTTAAGGAACTAAGAGGCTCAAATGCTTATGAGCATGTTCAGGAGCTTCTGGAAAAAGGCTTAATCTCACGCCATAAAGATAAAAACGGCAGGTCTTTTAATATCAAGACTACTCCAAAATTCGCCGAGTATTTCAAGTTAAAAGGAGATGTCAGAAGTTTAGTCAAGACTTTGAATATTGACAAAGGGGTAAAAGATGATGCGGAAGAAGAACGCCAGGCTCCCCCGCTTAGTGAAAAGGGGTAAAGGATGATCCGGAGGAGGAACGTCAAACTCTCCCGATTGGTGAAATTGAACAGTGATCAAGTGACCAGGTGATCAAGTGATCAAGAGGAGTTATTGGTGACTAAGTGATTAAGTGACTGAGTGACTGAGAATATAAAAATAGTAGTGTGGAGCTTGCTCCACAAGTAGTAGGGTGGGAAAAGCGTTAGCGTTCCCACCGGAAAAGTAGATAGGTCGGGTTTTAGCCCGACAATAACTAAATAAAATGGATTGCCGTGGCACTCACGCGCCTCACAATGACAGCAAACCTGGAAGTAAGCCGCCAAACTTGCCGTCATTCAGAGCCCGATAGCAATTTAGGGGCGAAGAATCCTTTTAACTAGTGAATAGTGAGGAGTGAATAGTGAATAGAAAATTTTTACAATAGTTATAGAGATTCTTTGGGCTCACGCCCTCTGAATGACAGCACTCCTGGAGGTCCTGACTCAAAACCAAGGGTATTTACGCCTCTGAAGGACAGAAATACAGGTTAGGCTTTACCAGATCGGTATTAACAGAAAACAACAAAATATAAATTTAAAGAACAAAAAATTGAACAGAAAATATATTTTAAAATCAAATAATAAAAAACACCGGGGAGCAACAACTCTCTATATTTTGCTTGGAATTATAGTTTTAGGCGCCTTGTACTTTCATTTTCATGCTGATTATATTTATGCGCAATTAGGAAATTGGTATTTCAAACACAATGAAATATCCGGAGCGCAAGCGTTTTATGAAAAAGCTTTCAGGCTCGGGTACAACGATTCTGCAGCAAGAGAAATTTACGTAAATTCGATTATCAACTCGCCTTTGACGGCAGATTCGCAGGAAAAGCTTGCCGCAATTGCAGAAGATAAAATTCAGGATAACTCTTCATTAAAAGCTAAAGAATTTTTGTATGAACTAAAACGGGAAATTCACAGACAATATCCTGATAATTACATAAAACAGGCGCCATTTAACCGTAAGATATTAAGATGGAACAGATTCCCCATTACTTATACGTTCAAAAACAGCGGAAGCATACCTGCTGAATATATTGATGAAATTAACCGTGCCTTTTCCGAGTGGGAAAAATACGGTGTTGTTCTGTTTACCGGAGTCGAAGGAGAGGCGGATATCGTTGTTAACTTCCGCAGCATTAAGAATGAGTCTATGGAGTTCGGAAGAAAGTATGTAGTTGCATATACTGTACCTGTTGTTATAAATTCCACCCTGAAAAGAATGGACATAAATTTTTATAACAGTGATCCGGAGGGTAATTTGTTCAGCCGGAATCAAATTTACAACACGGCTTTGCATGAAATTTTTCATGCTCTCGGATTTATGGGGCACAGCTTTAGCCCCGATAATATAATGTATCTGGCAAAAGATAATAACACTCTTATTAATGATAACAGGGCAAAACTTACAGAGGCTGACATTAATACTTTGAAACTTTTATACAAAATCAAGCCGGATATTACAAACTCTGATACGCTTGAAAGTGAATACATCTCTTATCTTGTAATAGGAGATGATATGGAAGTTAATATTTCAAAAGCAAAAGAAGCGAAGAATTATATTTATCACGCCCCGACACTTCCAAGCGGATATATTGATTTAGCCGAGAGTCTTGTTGTCCAGAAACGTTACCCCGAGGCAATAAAAAATCTGGAAAAAGCGCTCAGGCTTGCTGATACTGACGAGATGAAATACATTGTTTATTACAATCTTGCAGTTGCTTATTATTATATTAACCATACCTCACTGGCTCTGGAATACTTAAATAATGCCGCACAAATTTCTGACAGCGAGGAATTGCATCTTCTGAAAGCGGAAATTTTACTAAAAGTTAATACAAAAGAAGCAATAAAAGAATATGTTAAGCTGAACGAACTATATCCGGATAACGCGGATTATGTCAGAAGGCTGGCTAATTTATATATACAAAATAAAAATTATTTGCAAGCAAGAAAAGTTTTAAAAAGTTATCTAAAAACACATCCTGAAGAACGTGATAACGAGAGGTTTTCAACGTATAAAATTTTATTGCTCTTTTAAAAAATTTATGATAATTATAAATTTATGAAAGTTAATCCGGTAAAAAAACACCGCTCTATTATAACACCGCGCACAACGGGTTATGCGGCAACAGTCGGACTCGGCGCCGCCATCTTAAGCGGGGTGAGCAAAAATAAATCCTTGAGAAAAGCCCACAAACCACTGGCATACATAACTGCATTTCTTACGGCAGTACACATAGGTTTGATTGAATACTTGCGGCATAAATACAAAAAAATGTAACAAAATTACACTTATTCAACTGTCGATTGTTACATTTTTTTATTCTTTATAATACAATTATTTTAGGGGTAAATTATTGCTCGATTATAAGGTGCAAACTACTCCGCTTTTAGAACTAAACACTAGAGGTAGAAATGTTCAACGAAATTAAAACCCACGAGATTACGGTCGACATTGTGATTCTGACTATCAAAGATGACGCCCTCCAGGTTTTATTGGTTAAACGTAACAATGAACCATTCAAAGACAAGTGGGCAATTCCGGGCGGATACGTCAGAATGTCAGAAAACCTTGATGAAGCTGCTATGAGAGTTTTGAAAGAAAAAACAAATGTTGATAACATTTATCTTGAACAGCTTTATACATTCGGCGACCCTCTCAGACACCCTGTATCAAGAGTTATAACCTGCGCATATTTTGCTCTTATAAGAGCCGAAGATGTTAATGTTGTAACAACTCCGGATGTTGCATGGCATAAGGTTTCATCACTTCCGCCGCTTGCGTTTGACCACAAAGAGATTATTGAATACTCGCTCAAGCGTACTCGCGAACGTCTGGAAATGTGTCCGGTTGCTTATCAGCTTTTGAACGAAAAATTCACATTGACTGAAATGCAAAAAGCGTATGAAATGATTATGGAAAAGAAACTCGATAAGAGAAATTTCAGAAAGAAAGTTATTACAACCGAAGGTTTAAGAGAACTTAACGAATTTTCCAAATCATCATCAAAACGTCCGGCAAGATTGTACACTTTTGACAGCATAAAACTAAATTCCAAGCGCGCTCACTTTATCAAGAAAGGCGGCTAGGGGTAAATATCTTACCGGTGACTGAGAATTGTAAAATTGTAGGTTGGGTGAAACCCAACATTAACTAATATTTGACAATTGAATAAATTATACAAAAATCAAACGGTTTACGCATGAAATATGAAAATGTAGGTCAGGTTTTACCTGACAATAACTTTTCTATTCCGGTGGGAACGCTCACGCTTTTCCCACCCTACACCCTTTGTGGAGCAAGCTCCACACTACTGACTACAAACATGGAGGTAAGCCGACAAACTTGCCGTCATTCAGAGCCCGACAGCAATTTAGGGGCGAAGAATCACTTAAACTAGTGAATAGTGAATAGAAAATTTGTACAAAAGTTATAGATATTCTTCGGGCTCGCGCCCTCTGAATGACGGCACTCTGGAAGGTAAGCCTACAAGTTCAGCGTCATTGCGAGGGGAAAAGTGACAATTAAATAGAATGGATTGCCGCGGCGCTCACGCGCCTCGCAATGACACAATAAATGCAGGTTGAGCATACCTCTCAACATTAACAAAAAATTGTAAGTCAGGCTGCGCCTGACATCAACCCAAAAAGGAGAAAAAATGTTAACACTGGTTTGGACATTACAAGTAGTATCAGCAGTATTATTGATAGTTTTAATACTGATGCATTCACCTAAAGGCGACGGAATCGCAGGCATCGGAAACGCTGCCCAGATGTTTACGTCACAAAAGAGTGCTGAAAAAGGCTTGAACAAATTGACAGGAATCGTATCTCTTGTATTTATCGTATGCGTATTCCTTTTAGGTTTTGGCATAATCAAATAAATGGACGGAAGGTTTGCAAGAAACGTTTTGTACTGGGGCGAAAATGCTCAGAATAAACTTATGTCCGCTCATATTGCCATATTTGGTCTTGGCGGAGTAGGCGGGTATTGCGCGGAAGCTCTTGCAAGAAGCGGGGTCGGAGAACTGACTCTTGTTGATTTTGACAGAGTTTCAGAAACTAATATCAACCGGCAGATTATTGCTCTCAATTCAACTGTCGGAAAATTTAAAACAGAACTTTTTGAGGAAAGGCTGAAAGACATTAATCCCGATATTAAATTGAATTTGATTAATGATTTTTATCAGGAGGATTTTGATTTTTCAGGTATAAATTATGTTGCTGACGCAATTGATACAATGCGCTCAAAAATAAACCTTCTTGTAAAATGCCGTGAATTTAATATTCCGGTAATCTCATCAATGGGCGCCGGAAACAGAATGAATCCTGAAAAACTCTATATTTCAGACATTTCAGAAATCCGTGACAAAAAAGCCCCTTTTGTTTCAAATATTCTTTACCAGCTTAAAAAACACGGAATAACTTCCGGTATAACAGTTGCAGCAAGCGATGAAAAGCCTTTTGTCAGAGAAAAATTGTCTGAAATCGAAAATATTGTAACAAAAAGCGGCGAAAATATTGAATTTAACAAAATTATTCCGTCCTCTACCCCGTTTGTTGCCCCGTGTGCAGGCATTTTAATGGCATCAAAAATTGTTAATGATTTAATAAAATAATTTTCTAATTTGTTGTATAAACAACGGAAATGTTGTGAAACATAGTTTATAATAAACATGTAATAAGAAAACAGTAATCAAAAAGGAGATAAGCTATGGCAACACAACAAGAAGAAAACTTAATCAATTTGTTAGACGGATATGTAGAAAAAGGCGGACATCACCTTAATGTAAACGTATTTAACAGAGACACTCTTCTCGATGCGCAAAAACACCCTGAAAAGTATCCTCAGCTTACAGTAAGAGTTTCGGGATATGCGGTAAACTTCATAAAATTAACAAAAGAACAGCAGGATGATGTTATTTCAAGAACATTCCACAATTCGTTAGCCGGCTAATCTCCCTTACGGCTTATACGAAAAGCCTTATCTGATGAGGAGTATCCTGAAAGATAATCTTTCTCTTGAACCATTAACTCAAAAAACAGTACATGTCTTGGGCTTATTTTTCAATAAGCCCTTTTATATTTACCCCCGCAATGACACCCGATTTGTAGTCTCACCTACTAACCTAATTCATTTACCCCCGCAATGACACCCGATTTGTAGTCTCACCTATTAACCTAATTCATTTACCCCCGCAATGACACCCGATTTGTAGTCTCACCTATTAACCTAATTCATTTACCCCCGCATTACACTGTTTTGCAGCCTGCCTGCTATAAATTCATCAATATTAGACATAGTTGTTTTGAGGATTCTGTTTATTGCCTCAATTGAATTAAACGCTGTATGCGGTGTTATGATTGCATTATCAAGTTTAAAGAGCTGTGAATTAATAATAGTCTGCTCCAGAGTATTTTTATCAAGCCTGTTAAGCCCGATGATATAATCAAAATCGGTTATAGTTTCTTCTTTTTCCAGAACATCAAGTCCTGCGCCCGCAATCTGTTTTGTAATAAGTGCTTCATACAAAGCGGAACTGTCGATAAGTTCTCCGCGCCCTGTATTTACAATGATTGCAGTCTTTTTCATTTTTTCAAAGGCAGCTTTGTCGAACATGTGATAATTGTCTTTCGTAAGCGGTGCGTGAATAGATATAAAATCAGACTCTTTTAACAGTGTGTCAAAATCAGTATAAGTTACATTATATTTCTGTTTCATCTCTTCTTTTTCAAACTTATCAAAAGCAAGAATCTTCATATCCAGCCCGTGAGCAATTCTTGCAAACGCCGAGCCTATAGCACCTAAGCCTACAATACCGGTAGTTTTTCCGCTAAGCTCCATCCCCATAAGGTTTTCCGGGCGGACTTTTCCTTCTTTATAATCCATATAAGATACGGTAACTTTTCTGCAAACATTCAGAAGCAGGGCAAGCGCAAACTCAGCAACAGTTATGTTCCCGTAGTTCGGAGAATTCACAACCGCAATATTATGCTCCCTGCAGTAATCCGTATCAATATGATTGAACCCGACCGAGCGGAGTGCTATGAGTTTCAGATTAGAAAACCGTTTAAGAACCGTTTTATTAACCCTTGAAGTTGTGAAAACGGAAATTATATCCGCATCTTTATACTCATCCTTAAGCGGAGTAAGGTCATTGAGAGGATTTGAATCCAGATAATATTCATATTTCCCCTTATTATTCTCTTTTAAAAACGCTTCTTCATAATTTTCAACATCAAAATATACAACTTTCATTATTATATCCTCACTTCTGGAATCCAATTATAACTAATAATAAAAAAAATACATACCTCATGTTAACATTTTAAAATGTTTATAATAGAATATAGATATGTCGATATGGCGAAATTGGTAGACGCGCATGATTCAGGTTCATGTGGAGAGATCCTTGGGGGTTCAAATCCCCCTATCGACATTTTTTATAATACAATATGTTTATGTTATTTATTATTTTAATAATTATACTATTTATAATTCTGTTTTCTATAGGAATACTGCGAGAACAAGGCTTAATTAATACGTTTAAAGAAAATGATATTTTTGACGATGAAATAATAACACAAAAGTCTAGTGATACTATTGATTGTTTTGAACTTACATTAGTTAATTTAGACTTTTTACCTTCGTATAGAGGACAGTATCAAAGTTTGTTGTTTGATAATAAATTTCAAATAGAATGTTATAGCGAATTTAATATATTAACCCTTAATACTACAATGTCATCTTATAGAATAAAAATACCCAAAAATGCTTGCAGTATAAAAAAAGATATATTTAGCGGTAAGTTGTTAAAAATCTCAATAAAACAACATAATTTATTATTTAAATTGCCGAATGAAATGCAGAATATTATCTATAAAGATGCCAAATGAAGCCAAAAAGCAGCTACCTTGGTTTTTATTATAGGTTTTTGTTTAAAACACTTACAACAATCTGTTTCATTGTTTCCATTTCTTTAGGGTTGCTTTCTGCTATCAGTAGAGTTAGTGCAAACAGTGTACCGTTATCAATAGTCGGTTTATCATTTTTGTATAGCATATTATTTTTATCAAGGAAATATAAAAAACAGCTTGCCGCAATTCTTTTGTTGCCATCGGAAAAAGAATGGTTCTTTGTTATCAGATACAAAAGCATTGCAGCTTTTTCTTCCAGTGTCGGATAAAGTTCTTTCCCGTCAAAGGTTTGATATATCTGGTTCACAGAACTTTCAAAAGAATTGTCTTTGGGGTTTGCAAAAACATCTGAGGCAAACTCGGATTTCATATTGTCTATAACTTGCAGAAATTCTTTTGTAGAAATCCGTACAGCTTCTGTTTTTGTTAGACCTTTTGTATCCAGAGTTTTATGGTCAAAGTTGTCAAGCAGATCCAAACCTTTAGCAAAATTTTCAAGCAAATTGGCAACATCTTGAGCCTTTTTAACGGTGTCAATTTGGTTATTGAAACTTCTTGAAAGCAGACTGACGCTTGTTTTAAGGGCTTCTATTTTGCTTTTTTGTGATTGCAAAAGTTTTTCATTAACAGCATAACCTTTAGTCAGGTAGTTTCTCAAAACATTTGTTGCCCAGATTCTGAATTGTGTAGCTTTTTTAGAGTTTACTCTGTAGCCAATTGCGATAATCATGTCGAGATTATAATATTCTAATTCTCTTGAAACATTCCTGCCGCCTTCTTTTCGAACTGTTCGGAATTTCCGAACAGTTGAGATTTTGTCTAACTCTTCATCTTGAAATATATGAGAAATATGTTCTGATATATTAGCTTTGCTAGAGTCAAACAATTTGACAATCATATCTTGCGTCAACCAGATTGTATCCTGCTCCAGTTTGACATCAAGAGATACTGAACCATCAGCACTTGTATAGATTACAATTTCACCTTTATTCAAATTTTCCACTAAATAAACTCCTTTATTATGTAATGATATTAACATAAAAATGCAGTTGAATTTACGCACACTCTAGCCCCAGAGCAATTCTCATATTATAATATTCCTGCGTTGAGTATTTTATTATACGGATAATTTCGGAGTAAATACTCATGCCTGCTGGCGAACAGGAGTTTTTATCAGGTATCATTGGCTCCAATATAGTAACCTTAACGACATTTTTTGTTTTAAGTGATTTAAGCAGATTAGCAATAGTAGTAAATAAGTCGGGTGCCTGACAATAACTTTTTATAACGCTTGATTTTTCCGATAATTCAATTAAAATATTTGTATGTTTAAGAAGAGTTTGTTATTGCTAATGACTGCAATGCTTTTAATACCGGCATTTTCACTTGCCGGTGCCGATGAAATCGATAAAGGAGGGCATGCCGGAACTCCTCCAGGGTTTTATGATGAAATTACACCTGAGGACATAGAAAAAGAAGAAGCCGAGCCGCAGGGCGAGGCTTATCAGACGTTTACGGATGAGCCGGCAGGAGACGAAGTTGTGATTCCGCCTTACGGGGAAAAGACAAAACCTACAAAAAACTATGCGGAAATATATAATTCTCTTGAAGTCCCGACATTTTCTTATCTTCACGACATAGACCCCGACCAGTATTATGACATGAAAGATACGGCATGGTCGGTTTATCCGCTATTGAGGCTTATGTCTCCTATATATTTTAAAACAATCACTATTGAGCCGGGATATTATCTCCTGACCCCGCGTGAACACGAAGGCGAGTGGTTTATGCTCTTTAAACAAAACGGCGTTGTAAAACACATTATACCTGTCTATGAAAGGGACTATACGCCGGAAATGTTTTATGACGAGCATATCCCGAAACCTAAAGAAACTTTTGCGCAAAAGGTTCACAGGGGCTTTTTGGATTTAATCGGTAACGTAAAGAGTACAAAACGTAAAACGCCGGTTCAGACGTATCTTGAAGTTAATGACTTAGAAAATTACTTTGTATCAATTGTTATTTACTACGGAGCACATAAGTATTCTACAATATTCAGGACAATCAAATTATAATTTCATAAAGATATGTTATAAAAAATGGTGTCAAAATGTTAATGTCAGACAAATCCTGACTTATTTACCGATTTTCAGCGCCCGATAATCGCGTTTACCTCCCAAGTTGGGGAGGTCGCAGTTGTGCGAACGCCAGTGAGCTACAAATGCGGGCGGGGTTCAGACAACAAAAAATTAACCCCCTCCCTAACCCTCCCCGCCGGAGAGGGAACGCGCGTTGTCGTTCGATTAGCGCATATCCCTCACTCGCTAAAATTCACGTCATTGCGAGGGAATATCCATTCAGCCCGAAGCAATCCTGAACGAATTTCACAATTTAAAAAAGTAGGTTGGGTGAAACCCAACAATAACTAAATGGATTGCCGCGTCGCTCCCGCTCCTCGCAATGACACCCCGCCGGGAGTTTTACCTGCCAGCCCAAACATTTACCCCAGACCTATATTTTCCCTTAGTCACTCAGTCACTTAATCACTCAGTCACCTACAAAATACATTTACCCCCGCAAGGGGGGCAGACGCGGCGGCGCTCAATTTGCGTAAACCGGATAGTTAATAATTGTAAAATTTTTGAATATTTTTACGATTTTTGTTACAATTCTTCACAAAACACTTCAAAAAAGGCAATTTTTTAAATATTAAATACTTTATATATACATAAGAGATAAATAATATTTAATATGAGGCTTTCTATTATGACACAAAATGAGAGAAAGAGATTTACAGTTATTACAAATGAAAACTTTGAAAACGAGACAGGATTCAAAGAGAAGCATAAGTCGTATCAAACAAACCCGTTAACTGAAAAGTTGATGAAGTTTACCAATAGCGAGGGCGGACGGAAGTTCAGCGTGGAAGATCTGCTCAAGTGGTAAACAGGCGGCAAAGAAGCGGAAAAAGGAAAAAGGAACAAAAAGGAAAAGGAAGAGGATAAGGTTTAAAAGAGGCGTACAACTTGTACACCTCTTTTAATTATATTAAAATTATTTTATGTATCAGATTAAAAACAGGATTTATTTGAATTTTGATAAGACCCAGAAGAGCGGTGTTTGTAATTTTTTAAGGGCGCTGGTCAAACAGAACCTTAATCTAAGCTGTCAGGAGATTTTGGACAAATTTCTTGAGGATGAAAAATATTATCTGGAGCTTAATGCTTCAAGGTTTCCTTTTTTGAAGGACGTGATAGACGATAGAGATTTTCTCAAAGACACAGAGGATTATATCAAAGAGTGCATAAAATATTACGAATACAAAGAAAAACAGCGTCCGATAATTGAGGCTAACAAAGAATTTGAGAAAAAGAAGCGGAAATTTTTGCAGGAAGTTAAGATGTC